>CAZDYY010000008.1:0-16119 GCA_964509745.1 uncultured Legionella sp.
GTCGTCAATGCGTGTCGTGAAATCAATTATCGCGGTGCAGGAACATTTGAATTTCTGTATCAGGACGGCTGTTTTTACTTTATTGAAATGAACACCCGCATCCAGGTCGAACATCCTGTTACCGAAATGATTACAGGCATCGACTTGATCAAGGAACAAATCAAGATCGCAAGTGATATGCCATTAACCCTGAATCAGGATGATATCAAACTGCACGGGCATGCGATTGAATGCCGCATCAACGCAGAAGATCCCAAAACCTTCATGCCCTGCCCAGGCACGATTCGTCTGTTGCATCAACCAGGCGGACCCGGCATCCGTTTCGACTCCCATATCTACAGCAGTTACACCGTCCCGCCCAATTATGACTCCATGATTGGCAAGCTGATAAGCTATGGTGAAACCCGTGAGGAAGCCTGTGCACGCATGCGCAATGCACTGGATGAGATCATCATTGATGGCATCAAAACCAACATTGAGTTGCATCATCGCATCCTGCGCGACAAATCCTTCATCGAAGGCGGCAGCAATATTCACTACCTTGAAAAGATGTTGAAGGATTAAGTATGTTTCAATTGCAAATCGAGCAATGCCACCGGGACGAGGTGGACAAGCTCTCTGACGCGCTGGAGGAAACCGGCGCGTTATCCATTACTTTTACTGATCAGTTCGACGACCCGGTTCTTGAACCTGCACCAGGTGCTACTCCGTTGTGGCCCAATGTCGTGGTTCAAGCCTTGTATGCAGAAGAAACGGAAGCAGAAATTGCCCTTGCCATGGTATATACCGCTTTCCCGCATTTAAGCGGTTCACTCAATACACTGCCAGACCAGGACTGGGAACGCGCCTGTCTTGATCAATTCAAACCACAACAGTTTGGCCAGCGCCTGTGGGTGGTGCCTTCATGGCTAACCCCGCCTGATCCGGATGCAGTGAATTTGATTCTCGATCCCGGCCTGGCATTTGGCACCGGTTCGCATGCCACCACCTCACTGTGTTTAACCTGGCTGGAACAAGCTGATTTAGTACAAAAAACGGTGATTGATTATGGATGCGGCTCAGGAATACTTGCCCTTGCCGCCCTGAAACTCGGTGCTGAACACGTCTACGCCGTCGATATTGACGAACAGGCCCTGCTGGCCACCCAGGATAATGCATTCAACAATCAAATTGCAGCAAAAAGCCTGACCGCAGGTCAGCCAGACACGCTGCACAAGCCGGTAGATGTCATTATCGCCAATATCCTGCTCGCACCACTCCTGACACTCAAACAACGTTTTCGTGATTTGCTGGTGGATCAGGGCGTTCTGGTCGTATCAGGATTGCTGGAAGAACAGGTGCCCGAATTGATTCATGCATATCAGGGGGATTTTGTGCACAACCAGACTTGCATTGAGAATGGCTGGGCACTGGTAGTTTTTGATGTAATGTAGCCGGTTTTTAATAGAATCAAACGTCATCCCTCACTGCGTTCGGGATGACGTCTTTCCAAACCTTAATCCAGTAATCCCAGATCAGCCACAATATCCCGCTCCATGCGCAGTTCTTTCAATGTTTCATTGAATTTCATCTGGCTGTAATCATTAAATTGCAAGCCTTCAACCACATGCAAGCCACCATTCTCGCGACGAACCGGGAAGGAGAAAATCAATCCTTCATCCACGCCATATTCACCCTGTGAACTGCGGCAAACTGAAAATGACTCACCCGCTACAGTGTCTGTCACCAGATGATGAACACCCTGGATGACGGCATTGGCAGCCGAAGCAGCGGAGGATGCGCCACGGGCTTTAATCACAGCAGCTCCGCGTTGTTGTACGGTGGGGACAAATACATCTTTCAGCCAGACGTCATCATTAATCACCTGAGCCGCTGACACCCCGTTAATTTTTGCATTATAAAAATCAGGGAATTGTGTGGGTGAATGATTGCCCCAGATGGTCATTTGTGTCACGTCAGTCACATCCACACCGGCTTTTTTAGCCAACTGTGTACGGGCACGCAATTCATCGAGCATGGTCATGGCATAAAAACGATCGTCAGGAATATCCTTCGCATGGTGTTTGGCGATCAGACAATTGGTATTGCAAGGATTTCCAACCACAAAAATACGCACATCATCGGCGGCGTTGTCATTAATGGCTCGACCTTGTTTGGTGAAAATTCCGCCATTGATTTGCAATAAATCCGAACGTTCCATGCCTTGCTTGCGCGGGACAGAACCCACCAGCAATGCCCAGTTGACTCCGTCCATGGCGCGATTCATATCCGAGGTGCAAACAATACGTTTCAAACGAGGAAAGGCGCAGTCATCCAGTTCCATCGCAACCCCTTCCAGAGAAGGCAGCGCTTGTTCCAGTTCCAGCAAATTTAATTCAACGTCCACATGTTCGCCAAACATTTGTCCTGAAGCAATGCGAAACAACAAGGCGTATCCAATTTGTCCGGCGGCACCGGTCACTGCAACTCTTACTTTTTTATTCATCGTATTGTTTCCTCAATTGAAGGGATTTCAAAGCCTTCTTATGATACTATTGCTGTCTTTAACAAGCCAGTCTGAATTTATCCCGTGCTGCCATTATCGCTCTATATCCACATCCCCTGGTGCATTCGCAAATGTCCGTACTGTGATTTTAATTCTCACAAAAGCCCGGAGCATTTGCCCGAGGAAAACTACGTCAAAGCCTTGCTTGCAGATTTGCAACACGATCTGGATCAATTTCCAGGCCGACCCATCAGCTCGATTTTTATTGGCGGCGGCACCCCAAGCCTGTTTTCAGCCAAAGCTTACGACAACTTGTTCAATGCCATCCAGCCCATGCTGCCCTTTGCCGATGACATTGAAATTACCCTGGAAGCCAATCCGGGTACCGTTGAACAACAACGATTTAACGACTATCGATCACTTGGGATTAACCGGCTATCGATTGGCATCCAGAGTTTTAACCCGAAACATTTAACCGCTCTCGGGCGTATCCATGACTCACAGCAAGCCCATCGTGCGATTGATGCCGCACGCAGCGCCGGTTTTGACAATATCAATATCGATCTCATGCACGGCCTGCCCGATCAAACCATAGCCGAAGGTCTGGACGATTTGCGCACCGCCATGAACCATCAACCCGAACACCTGTCCTGGTATCAGTTAACCATTGAGCCCAATACCGTGTTTTATAAAACCCGGCCCGCACTGCCATCGGAAGATGACGCCTGTACGCTGGAAGATGAAGGTTTTGCCCTGCTGGACAAGCATCACTATCAACGCTATGAAATTTCCGCTTTCTGCCAGCCCGGCAAGCCTTCACGTCATAATCTCAATTACTGGCTGTTTGGTGATTACTACGGGATTGGGGCCGGCGCGCATGGCAAACTGACCTCGCCTGATGGCAGGGTTCACCGCACGCGAAAACATCGCCAGCCAGCGGATTATTTAAATCCGGATAAATCGTTTCTTGCGGCTTGTGAGCTGGTGAGTACAAATGATTTGATCTTTGAATTCATGCTGAATGCCACCCGTTTGCAACAGCCTGTGGCCAATGCCCTTTTTACAGAGCGAACCGGATTGAGTTTTGATCTGTTATTACCAGGACTATTGGCAGCACAAAGTAAAAAACTGGTGACGCTCCATGAGACATATTGGCAAATTACGCCGCCTGGACGGCGGTATACTAACGATCTGCAAGGATTATTTTTGCTGGATTGAAACCCGCCAGCCCTTCATGTTGTATGGTCGCAAATAGATTTCATGCAAATTCGGAGTTAGACTCTGAGATTGTCGTGCAAATCCGGAATGGAGCTATTTGAATTACGATGATAAGACACAATGGGATTACATCTGGTTCCAACCCTTGAAATCTCCTCAAAATCCAGTATGATTCAATCTTGTGTGGGGCCGTTAGCTCAGCTGGTAGAGCAGGAGGCTCTTAACCTCTGTGTCATAGGTTCGATCCCTATACGGCCCACCAAACCTCTTCAAACACGCTGCACGTATTATTTCAGGAGATCCTATGCTGGCCACTGTGTTGTCTGTAATTTACGTGATCGCGGGTTATTTGATGGGGTCAATTTGCTCGGCAGTCATTGTTTGCCGCCTGTTTTCCTTGCCTGATCCCTGCGCCGAAGGCTCCAAAAATCCTGGTACCACCAACGTGTTGCGTATCGCAGGACCAAAATATGCCATCATCGTACTGTTCGCAGATATGCTAAAAGGTTTTTTACCCGTCTTTCTGGCCAAACTGCTCGGCGCAACCCCCGATGTCCTGGGTTATGTTTGCCTGGCCGCCGTGCTGGGGCATATGTTTCCGGTTTTCTTCAAATTCAGGGGCGGGAAAGGGGTTGCCACCGCTTTGGGCGCGATGCTGGGTTTAAGCTGGATACTCGGTGGTTTAACCATCGCGACATGGCTTGTGGTCGCCTTGGTTACCCGCTACTCGTCCCTGGCCGCCATGCTGTCCATCTTGTTCACACCGTTTTTTTCGCTGTATGCCCTGCAAAACGCCCGGGCATTTATTCCGATGGGCCTGATTGTAATGTGTGTGATCTACAAACATCACAGCAACATTCTGCGGTTGATGGACAGAACCGAACCAAAGATTAAACTGAAGCGTGGTTCAAAGGCCAGCGAGCTTTGACATCGATCGCCCAATCAGCATCTTTTTCACCCTGCAACAAATGTAAACATCCTGCATAGGCCACCATCGCGCCGTTGTCTGTGCAATATTGCGGGCGCGGGAAATAAACCTTGCCCTGCCGTTCTGACAACAACGCGCCCAGCGCCACACGCAATGCACGATTGGCACCGACGCCACCGGCAACCACCAGCTGCTTGCCCCCCACCTGCGTTAATGCGCGCTGGCATTTGATAACCAGTGTTTCAATCACTGCATCCTGAAATGCCCTGGCAATGGCACGGCGAACCGCATCATCCTTCGCACTGTGATTCCAGGCAGTTAACGCATGGGTTTTCAGCCCGCTGAAACTGAAATCAAGTCCGGGTCTGTCCGTCATCGGGCGCGGAAATCGCGGCAGGGTATCCACGGGCGAATCCAGATCAGCAAGTCGGGCCAGTTCTGCGCCGCCAGGATAAGGCACCCCCATCAGTTTGGCCGTTTTATCAAACGCCTCGCCCACGGCATCATCCAGCGTATCACCCAGCAGCTGGTAATCTCCCAAAGCTCGCGCTTCAATTAATTGTGTATGACCGCCTGAAACCAGCAGCACAACAAACGGAAATTCAAGTTCAGGCGAGTCCAGTTTTGCCGCCAGCAGATGCGCCTCAAGATGGTGCACAGCAATAGCCGGGATATGGAGTGCATAGGCCATGCTTTTGGCAAAACAGGCCCCGGTCAACAGTGCCCCAATCAAACCAGGTCCTGCTGTATAGGCAATGGCATCCAGATCGGATTTCTCAAGATTTGCCTGCTGCAATGCCGCATCAACCAGCGGCACCAGATGTTTGACGTGATCACGGGATGCCAGTTCCGGCACAACACCGCCATATTCGCGATGCATTTTGATCTGCGAATACAGGGCATCGGCTATCAAGCCCTGTTCAGAACAATAAATCGCCACACCTGTTTCATCGCAAGATGACTCAATCCCCAATACCCGCATGTTGCCACCCTGTTATTGCAATTTAAAGAAATTCTCTCACCGGACTTCTTTCAATCGTCCGGTAAAATATTGATGTAAAATCATGGTCAGCAATGTAGCATAAGGAATACCATCCCGCATGGCCATGGCTTGTGCCTTTTCCACGTCACGTTCCGTCATGCGAATATTAACTCGCTTTACCTTTGTGCCATGTTCCTGGAAGATTTTTGTATAGCGCTCTATTTCAGAATCCTCATGTTCAATGGATTCATATCCGCCCGCTTCCAAAGCGGCGATCATCGCTTGATCCTCATCAACAACAGACTTGTTTTTTTTACTCATGATTTCAAGCCCTCATCATATGCTTTATGTAACACTCTTGATGGATAAATTGTTTTTAGAAATATCTTGTCACGATCTTCCACGAAAGGAACCGCATACGTATATCCATCGATAAACACAACAAAAATACGCTGGTGAGCATATTTAGGCTCCTTGCCTTTCACGATACCCAGCAAATGGCCATTCTGGATAGCAACAATCACCTCTTCAAAACCAATCCCTCTATCAGCAATCAATTTTATGTTTTTGGTTTCGTCCCATTCAAAACATTTCGATGACTTCATGCTATTCATTAAAAACAAGTATATTGTGGTATTTTAGGACACGCCAAAATATTTGTCAATGACCACAGTATTTCTCCACATCATCTATACTTAACTTAAACAAGATGATCGGGTGGAGTTCTTGATGGCTTACTGTGAATCGTTTCTTGAACAGATCAAACAGATGTCGCTGACTTCAGAAACCGCAAAAAAAATCAAGTTGTGTGTTGACGCGGAGGTTGCTCGCTACCTGAGTCTTGAGCGGGAAAAACTGATCGCCGAAAATAATAAAATAGGCACTATTTTCAATACAACACCTGAAGCGGGTCTTAATGAACAAAAAAAAATAAACACAGCCCGTATCCAGGAAATCGATTCAACCCTCGCAAGCCTGACTCATGCAACTGATGCACCACATGTTGATGTCACCGCCATGATTCCTGAACTGGCCGCATATTTTGCCGAAACCAGTCTCAAGCATTTGACCATCACCCTGGCAGATGCACCTCCAGCAATTAAGGAGCATTCTGCTGAATTGTGTCTGCATGTTCTGGCAAAAGCCTCAACTGATAAACGCAAACAGGAATTGCAAAGCCTGGACGACAAGGATTTGGCTGATCTTCTTGAAAATGCCACAAACAAATACGACTTAACACCGGATGCTGAGTTAAAAAAATCATACAAAGCCCTGGTTCAGGATGGGGTAAACGAGCTGATCCGCCGCAAATGCGAAACCAGACAGACACTTGGTACAGAAGCATTTGGAACATTAATTTCCAGCATCAGCGCCTCATTGCCCGACGTAAAGGGCTCAACCATGCTGGATGATTTAAATCTGGATGAAATACAAACACACGTGTCCACCGCAATGCAAAAATGCACCGGTTCCCCCGCCCTGGACTGGAAACATGCTCAGGCCACTGAGGTGGCAGAAAAACTGCATGGCTTGTATGAAAAACTGCGGGTTGGCCAGGAAGACAGGCGAGAATATGTACAAAAATGCATGGATCATTTAATCAAGGATCTGTTCTGGGCCAGAAACATCCACGAAATGGAGCTGTTCCCGGATGCCGGGAAGATCTACACAATGGCTCAGGACATGCATTTTATCGAACGGTTTATTGATAAACAAAAAATCGTGCGGATACCTACAGATAGCGAAAGGTCTCATCCATACATTCGAAAAGAGTTGAAATTAATCGCCGAAGAAGGCGAGGCTGTAAAGTCTGAAAACATTCAATCCGTTTTAGCTGATCTCTACAGTGAAAACCAAACACTTATCGAACGAACCCCTACATTTATTTCAACCGTAGATAAAAGAAATATGCAACATACTGTCAATGAAATAAAAAATACATATAATTATACAATTAATAATAAATACCCTGAATGGTTAACCGACACTGAAACTATATTAAAAAAAAGAACGTTACGCCCGGAGGAGTGGCTGGATTTTTTGAATAAGGCCAAGGATTCCAGACCCAACTTAATAAAACAATTTGAAAGCTTCCGCTACACATTAAAAGCAAACCAGTATGCCGCCTTGTCTGAAAAAATAGATAACAAATACTGTAAAAAATTATACAACCAAGTCCGGACAAAAGATAAAGAAAATGAGAGGACAAAAATAACAGAGAAAGGATTAGTAGCTACAGCCAAGCAGAAAAGCGGCATGTCAGACGACTTGGCTGAGCGCTTGATTGTGGCTATACACAAATGCCATGAGCATCGAAAATACGAGGACTTATTCCCTTTCACAGACCAAAAATATAAAACTGCCATCGATGAACAAAAAAAGGTTAATGACATTTATCAGTTATTTTTAAAATATCTGGCTGAGCCAAAAATATCAAATGACAAAAGTACGGTTCCTCCCATAATAACGATGTCATATATTGCTTATAATTTAAATGAACTTACCGAGGATAATAAGAAAAAAATAAATGAGATACTAAGGAAAACAGATACTAATCCAGAAACCCACTGTATAGCCTTTATTAACTTTTCACCCTTTAAGCACGCCGCTTCAGAACAGTTTATATCTGGAAGTTCCCTCGAGGAAATTGAAAAAGAGCTGGAAAATTTACAATCACCATATTTGCAAACTTACCAGACTTTCCTCGCTGGACACCCCAGCACCCTCAACACAACAGACCTTAACAAAGAAGATGAAATACTCATCCGGAAACTGATTGATCTGTATGACTTTAACGAAAAACTGGGTGCAAACAAGGGGAAAGCCAAAGACGTTCTTTCAGCACTTGGCTCTGCTTTCCTTTGTGTTAAAACAGAAATAAGGGAAGCACTGAAAATTGATAAATTAAAAGAAAACATAACACAGGCTTATGAAATAATTAAAGACCTTGATTCGAATTCTGAAGAATTTAAATCGGTAGCCGATCATATTGGCAGGGCAAAAAAAATATCCGAATCTGAAACACAACGAAAGAATGCCAAAGAAGCTCTGAAAAGCGCACTGGCCAGCGATGACCGTGTAAAAGACATAAAAGCTGTTTTTGAAAGTGAATATAAAAACAATCCCGGCATAACAAAAACACTTGATCAAACTCCCGAAGAGCAAGAAAAAATGCTTTCGGAAATCAAGCGAATGGCCACAGATTTCGACCGTTTAATGGGTCGCGTTGAACGCGGAGAGGCCGTACTGACTGATGCAGAACGCAAAGCCTGTTTTGCTATAGTACATGCCATTGCTGAACAATATGCTGAACAATATAAGGGCTCGTTTAAAGACGCTGAATTCAAACTATCCCATAAAACAGAGTTCAAACGCGGTGACAACATCATTTATATTTCAGGAAAGCCTCACAAAATCAAATTGCCAGAAGACTTCCCGGAAATATTCCATTTACCCTACTCACTAAACAAATCCCCAGGCAGTGACGGCCTTGATCTGTCATTTGGCGGCAGCCGGGGAGCCCACGCTCCGACAAAAGGATTCAATGCGGAATACACAACAGACAAACAAGGTAAAAAACGATTTTTTACCAATTTCAGAACACTCGGGGTGGGAACCTATGGCACAGTAAAACAGGTTCAGGATCTCGTGACCGGCCTGAATTCCGCACTGAAAAAAGGCTATGTACCCACTGGCGATGCACAGGATACCTTTACCGAAAAATCCAGACAGGACAACCGCACCCGGGATGTCACATCCCGCGAAGACAAACTGGTGTTTGTAGAGCGTGATGTACTGGCTGCCCTTGCACGCGCAGAAAATGAAAACCAGGACATCGCCCCCGCCCTTTACCTGAAAACAGACAAAACCAGGCCCGAGGGTGGAATATTTGGCAAAGCACAACCTGAACAGTATTTCCTGAAACAGGAACTGGGCAAGGGACAAACCTATGCCGATACAGCAAGAAACGAGGTCGCGGGTTTACGCAACGACAGTTTGGCCTACCACGATCCCGTATCGCGTCACAATGAAGATCCCCTGACAACGCTTGATGACATGCTGAATTTATCCACAGCCATTATTGCCGGTGTAAAAAAATTTTCCGACAAAGGCTTTTCACATAACGACATCAAGCCTGAAAACTTCATGTACAAACGCAAACCCGACGGCACCTATGACGTGACATTCATTGACTGGGCAACCGGCGGCTTTCAACTGGGATACAAAGGCAACAAAACCGACCTCACAGAGATCTATCACAGCGTATTTGGCGAGGATAAAACGCTTTCGGGTCCACCGTCACTTTTAGATAAAAAAATATCTGACAGCCGCGGACGCTACGTCACGATCGACGAGAACAAAAACATCGTTTACGGGATCGATCCACATCTTGAAATTATGGGCGGCATGTTTAACTGCACCCTGCCCTACATTGCACCTTGTTTTTTAAAAGAGGAACAATCAGACAAGTTTACTCAAGAGGATAAGAATACGACCGTTTTGCAGCATGATTTTGCTGCACAGGATAATTGGGCATTAACCGCGATGACCTTTGGTATCTGCAATAAAGCCGCCTGGTTTGAATACGTCAACAAGGGACGCACGCTGGAGCATTATGTCATTCCCGGTGTAATTGAAATTGTTACAACACCGGAAAGACGACTGGACATTATTGATCCGGAAAAATTTGAGCAAATGTTTGGTGTACCGGGAAATAATGATGTCATGTACATCCCTTCCAATGCACGGGAAGGTGAGCCTCTCCACCTGTATCGACGATTAAGCGCCATGGCGCCTGAGGAAAGTGATAGCATTCTGCACGCAGTATCCGACGCCGTCGCATCAGGTACAGGCCTTGATAAAAACGAATTGCTGGAACTTGTCAAACAAGCGAAGAAAATTGTAGAAGCCAAACAACCCCCGGAAGTAAACGCACAGAAAGAACAAGAGCGCATCGCACTGGAAGCAAATAAAAAGACCCTGGCCGAAGTATTAAAGGATGATTTCCAGGACATCAGCACGCGCACCCGGCACTTTATCAGCCTGTTCACGCTATCAAATCTGGCTGATGAAACTCAACAGCCAGATGTAGCATCTGCTTTTGAACGAGCTTATAACAACACGACCTTTGATGAAAGAAAAGGTGCGCTGATCGCTTGCATCAAGGCAAATCAGGAAAACATGCTGCTTGAATTGCTTGGGAAAGAAAGCAAATCAGAAGAACTAAAGCAGTTGATTCGCACACAAGGATTACTGCATTACACGCTCCAGGAAGGCATGACGACCGCTGCAGAAAAGCTCATTGAAATCTATGACGACCATGCCATGGATTTAATCAATAATCAAAACATGAACACAAACGCCCGGGCCTACATTAACTGGGCAGGCAGCGCGCTGGAAATACCGATTCGGCGTAATGATACAAATCAATTTGATCTATTGCTTAAGAACTTGAATCCAGCACCAGACAAAGCGTCTTTACTACTAAAAAATGCACTGCATTCAACTGCACTCTTTGCCAATACAGAGTTTTTTAAAAAACTCCGGGGTAAATACCAGTTCAGCCCGGATGAGATCCTGAAAAACGACAGCCCATCACCATACCATCTGTTTTTAAGAGACGAACGGGCCTATTCAGACAATGATAACACCCAGGTGCTGCCTGTAACCTGGTTTCGAGCCAATCCGTCAGACGCAAAAGCATTTTTACTCAGCGCCCCCAACCCGTTGTTGATTGCCGCTCAATACAATAATGGAACCGGATTTGAGTTGCTATTAAAGGTAGCAGAAGACAGTGGCCTGTCGCTTGGCGAGTGGAAAGCATTATTTGCCGCAAAAGACAGTGATGGAAAAAAACTGGCAAACTACTTTTTAGAACGCGGAGATACAGATCAACTGGTTAAGTTTGTAAAAAAAGTTCAATCATTTACCCTGCCCTCTGCAGATAAAACCGCGCTCCTTAAAGAGATATTATTTAATCATGAACCCGCCAATCCAATAAAAAATTATCTTGAAAATCCATCTGTTTCACAAACAAAAGCCATTGAGCTGCTGGACGGATTAAGGCAGGCCATTGGCGCAGATGAAAAAGAAAATATCGAGGCAAAAAACTTGTATGCATCGCTATTAACAAATAATTCGCAGTGGTTAATTAACCAGGCAAATGATCCTGTTAATCATAAAGAATTAGACGCTCTTCTCATGAAATCCGGCTTAAACCGCGGGCATCTACGTGTTTTATTAGAGGATTTATCAAGAAAATCAGCAGACGTAGCACAGAAGTTTTATAGTGGATTACAAAGCAGTATACAAGAGCCGGAAATTAGCCTGGCTGAACGTCAGAATTATGATCTTGCGATTAATGATGTTTTGCGAAGAACGGTATCGTTGGGTGGTGTTTTGGATGAGGTAATTGAGTTACGTCACCGGGAACATGCTCTGGATCAGGCTGAAGTGAAGGCTTTGAAGGACAGGATTGATGAGTTAAATAGCCGGTTAATTGTCAGTGAAGAAACGCTGGGACTGGCACAGAAAGACTCACTATCACTCCAGCAACAATTAAACTCAACAATTGAAACGAACCAGGAAGAAAGAAACCGCCTCATTCACGAGCTAGGATTAAAAAATGAGGAAATACGTTCTGTTAAACAAGCGTTGGCAGAGAATCAATCTATATTAACTTCCATCCAGTCAGAGCTGAATCAGCAGAAAGAAAACCATGCACTGCAGGAATCTGCCCTGCAAGATAAAATTAGTCAACTTGATGTGAAGAACGAGCTATTAACCGGGCAGGTTACAAGCCTCGAGGGAAATAATCAGACGGTAATCAGAGAAAATCAGGATTTGTATAAAAATCTACTCGCACTGCGAAATGAGTTGTCAACCGTACAGACTTCATTGGCCAAAAGTCGCTCGCTACAACAGCAGTATGAGACAAACGCAAATACAGCAAGTAAAGAGGTGAAGGAGTTAACTAGCAAGATAAACAAAATAAACTCCGAACTCGAGACAGCAAGAGCGGAAGGACGAAAAATTTCAAGTGAAAAAACAGATAAGCTTGCAAAGAAAACTACGGAATTAACTGCGTTGCAAGAAAAATTTGGTCAAAGCCAGACAGAATTAACCACTCATCAAGAAACAATCCAGAAACTCAAGAGTGAATTGATCGAGTTGCAAAACTTTAAGCAAAAAATATCCGAACAACTTGAAAATTCGGGAATGGAAAAAGAAAACCTGACAAAACAATTCAATAACGCACAACAAGCACTGAATCACTCTACCAGCCAATTACAGGATTTACAGAATGCCAATAAAAATCTTGTTATGGATAATGAAAAACTGGCAAGTGCAATAACATCTGCTCAGGAAAAGCATAACCGGTTGATTTGGGAAAACAGTGAACTTAAATCCAGCCTGGAACAATTAACCACAAAACTGGCTTCAACAAACGAGACTCTTGATCAACGTGAAACTGAAGTATCCACTTTAAAAAGCAATGTGTCAGCACTGCAGAATAACCTGACTTCAATACAAAATGAATCAACCGATCTTAAAAACCAGCTGGACTCCATAACTACTACTAATGAATCAGAACGTAAACAGCTGGTTGACAAGCTGAAAATAAATGAAACCGATCTGAATACACTAAACAATATGCTTAAGGAAAATCAAACAAACCTTGAAAACAAACAGAATGAATTAAACAAATTACTGGATAATTTTGACTCTTTGAAGTCAGCAAAAGAAGCATTGGAAAAAGAACTGACAAACACCAATACAATAAATCTTGAATTAACGAAGGAGCTGGATGCAGCTAAAAAAACCATTACATCATCCCAAGCTAAAGCAGACGGGTTACAAACCACCATCAGTAAACTTGAGGTTGAAAATGAAATATTAACTAACGAAATCGCAAACATCAAAGATAGTAATCAAACGCTCATCACAGAAAATCAGGATCTGAAAACCAATTTAAGCGACCTGCAAAAGAACATGGCATCCGTGGAGAGTTCATTGGCCGAAAGCCTCTTGCTACAAAAGCAATCTCTGGACAATGCAAACACCACCACTGAACAGGTAAATGAATTAACTGGGAAGATAACCCGAATCCAGTCTGAGCTGGAGATGGAAAAAGCAAAAGGACAACAAATTTCAACTGAAAAAACAGCTGAACTTCTACAAAAAGCCGCTGAACTGGATGAATTGCAAAAACAATATGATCAAAGCCAGGCAGAATTAACTGCGCACCAGAAGGCAATCCACAAGCTCAAGGAAGGATTAACAAATTTAAACGGTCTGCATGACCAGTTAACTGAACAACTTGACACCGCTGCTGTCGACAAAAAAATTCTGATGTCAGAATTGTTAATAGCAAAACAACAACTGGATGAATCTAACAATAAATTCCTTGAGTTATAAAATACAAATGCAACACTTGCTGATCTGAATGAAACCATAAAGGATGAGATAAAAACTGCTCAGGACATAAACAAACATCTGATACAGGAAAACAGTGACTTTAAATCCAGAGTAGAACAGCTAACCACGGAGTTGGCTACAACTAACGAAACACTGGCACAACGTGAAACTGAAGTATCCAATTTAAACACCAAAGTCGATGCGTTGAATAATAGCCTCGCTTCAGCCCAAAAAGAATCGAGTGAACTCAAAGAAAAACTGAATTCAACAGCATCTGAAAATGAATCGGAGCGCAAAAATCTGGTCGAGAAACTGGAAACAAATGAAGCAACATTGGCTGCACTGGAGAAATTGCTTGAAACGAACCAGACTCAGCTGGAAAAGGGTCAGACAGCATTGAGCGAATTGAAACATGAATTTGACTTGTTGCAGATTACAAAAGAAACACTGGACTCCGAACTGGCTGCCAAAGACGCTACAAATACTGAATTAACAAAGAAGCTGGATGAAACGGAAAAAATCATTGCATTGTCCGGGGATAAAACAGGAACGTTACAAGAAACGATCAGTACACTTGAGGTTGAAAATAAAATATTAACTAATGAGGTCGCATACCTCAAAGCTGGTAATCAAACCATCATCACAGAAAATCAGGATCTGAAAGCCGGTTTGCGAGCACTGGATCATGAACTGGCAGCAGTCAAGGCTACATTAAGCCAAAGCCACATGGAACAAACACTGCTTGAGTCAAAGGCAAATGATGCCACTGAACGGGCAACTGTTCTGTCTGCCGAACTGGAGCAACTGAATCGCGAACTCAAAACTGCAAAAACAGATCACAAACAGCTTGAAATCAAACAGGCTGCTATTGATGCCAGGACAAAGGAAATTAGAAAACTTCAAGCTGAAGCCAGACAAAATCAAGCAGCATCAAAAAAACTTCAAAAAACCATCAACAAACAAAATGACCAACTGGCCCACCTGACCACCGTTGAAAAAACATTAACTCAACAACTTGAATACACAAAAGGAGAAAAAACCAAACTGCAAGAACAATTAAGTAACGCAACAAAACAAATAGAACAATTTACTCTTGAGGCCAATCAGTTGCAGAATGCCAATCAAAAACTTGTTAAGCGTAATGAAACTCTCGAAAATGAAATAAAAGCAGCTCAGGACAAAAACAAACAGCTGATTCAGGAAAACAACGACCTTAAATCCAACATAAAACAATTAACCACAGAGTTAACTTCAAAAATCGAGAATCTGGCGGAAAGTGTGGCTAAAGTATCTACGTTAAACAGCACAATAGCTGCACTAAATAAAAAACTGGAATCCACAACTGCCAAAAATACATCAGAACGAGAACAACTGGTGGAACAGCTGAATACACTGAATGATCTGCTTGAAGAAAATAAACGTCAGCTGAACGACGAGCAGAAAAAATTGAATGTCTTGCAACAAGAATTTCACTCGTTACAAACCACAAAAAACGACCTGGACAATGAACTGGCTGGCAAAGGCATAAAAAATGAAAAATTAACGAAGCAGCTGGATGAAGCTGAAAAGACCATTGCATCATCCAAGACTACAGCAGGCAATTTACAAACCAGGATTAGCACACTTGAGAAGAGCAATGAACAGTTAACCGCGCAGGTCACAAGCCTCACGACACAAAATCAGGAACTGATGGAGTCAGCCAGGGAGAAAGATCAACTCATTCATACTCAGGAAGAAACAATCAACCGGATAACAGCAGAAATGCTGGCGCTTAAGAAACAACTTGAAGAAAAACCCACAGATTTTACGCTGAATACAGCCGAAGCATTGTTAGCTCGCATAGCCACTCTGGAAGCAGAATTAAAAGCCCGCCCCCCTGCTCCTCCAGTTACCCCTCGAGATAAAAATACCCCTCCCCCGGGAACAGGTGCTGTTCCTCCGGCGGCCAGCGTTTCTCTTGTACCCACACAGTCATCAAAATATCGCAACCTTGCTAGCAACAGCGGAAAAACCGGCAAATGGAGAAAAATTCACGGTGCACAGCCCCTGGATGAAAAAAGTAAAATCGCAGTAACAATCACCAACTTT
>CAZDYY010000009.1:0-15693 GCA_964509745.1 uncultured Legionella sp.
CATTCCATAGGTATAACCAGCCTTGGCAAGGCGATGGCAAACATACCGGTTCAGCTCATTTTTATTCAGTGATTTTAAACAATAGGAAAAAGTGATTCGTTGCTTTAATTGCCGCATACCGGGCTGATTTAATTTGATATCCAGTTCAGGCTGGCCGAACAGGACAACCTGCAGCAGTTTTTTTTCCTCAGTTTCAAGATTGGTCAACAGGCGCACGGCTTCAAGGCTGTCATCCGGAAGCGCTTGCGACTCATCAATCATTAGCACAGTTTGCTTGCCCTCCTTATACAGTTCAAGCAAACGCCGGGTAATACTGTCCAGTAACAAATGCTGAGGGATGTCCTTGTCAACGTTCAGGCCCAGCTCATGAGCCAGCGACAAACGCAGGCTGTGGGCGTTCTGATCCGGGTTGGGAATATATGCCGTAACAAAATGCTCATCCAGTGTATTCAACAATAGCCGGCACAACAACGTTTTACCAGTACCGACTTCACCAATGATTTTAATAAATCCCTCGCCACGCTCAAGACCTAATAACAATACATTTAACGCTTCCTGATGCGTGGGCAGATCACAATAGAAATTGGTGTTTGGTGTCAGCGAGAAAGGTAACTCGTTTAATTTAAAATGTTCCAGATACATATCTCAATCTCCCCTCTGGTATTGCCACATTTGTTCATCTTATTCTTTCATCACCGGCTGAGGTTTGGCAACACCAATCACGCACCGCATCCCTTTTCTGCATCGCGGCACTGGCTGCATTTCGTAAGAACCAGCCTTGGGTCCCAGTTTGATTGGCTCTTCACCCTCGGTACCAAAAATATCAGGTCTGCTGCCAATATGGAATCCCTGTTTCAAACCTCTCATACGCTGCATGGATTCTGTGATGTCCCGGTTGACGGTGGTCTTGTTGATCACCGTTGGTTTGATCAGGATAACCAGCTCGCTTTTTTTCGACGACTGCTGTGTTGCCCGGAATAATGTACCAAGGAAAGGCACGTTCCCAAAGAATGGCAACTGGGCAATATCTTCATTGGTTTGATTCTGCATCAGACCACCGATGATTACCACCTGACCATTTTTGGCATGCACAACCGTGTCTGATTCACGAATCGTACTATGTGCAAGAGGTGTGGGCTGCGGACCATTTCCTGAGTTAATCAGTTTGGTTTGCTCAGTCACAAGGCTGACGGAAGGATGAACATGCAAGGTAACATCCCCGTTCACATCGATTTGCGGCGTGACATCCAGGGTAATTCCGGAGAAAAACGGCGTGATTTGTTGCGTGGCCTGGGCCGCGACGCCAAACGTGGCCTGCGCAGGCGAAATACCACTGACAAAGAACTCGTCATCACCGACTTTAATCATGGATTGCTGATTATTCATGGTCGAAACGCGCGGGCTGGATAACACCTGCACATTACCCTGGGTTTCAAGCAGCTGGATAATCGTAACAAAATCCCCTGTCCAGCGAATTCTCGCGGTGAAGGCGTCCGGAAAATTGGACAACGATATGCCCGTACCAGGGAAATCGCGTATTGCATTAAATTGTGCACCATAGGCTTGCCAGTCAATACCCATCTGGTATTTGTTATTCAATGTGACTTCAAGAACCTTGACCTCCAGAATCACCTGTCTGTTCACACTGTTTTGAACCAGATCAAGGTATGATTCCACCTGCTTGAGCTCTTTGGGGAAAGCCCGCACAACCACAACACCCGCCAGAGGATTAACGGTCACACTGCGCCCGTTTTCCTTGCCAACCATATCACTCAGGGTGTATTGCAACTCTTTCCAGAAATCAATGCTGCTGTCTGTTCTCACACGTCCGATTCCGCCCTGCATCAAGGCAGAATTGGCGCCCTGGACGCCATTTGAGGTAATACCCGATGTCCCGGGAACTGATCCTGCAGCACCTGTAACGGCCTGGGAGCCTGGCGTACCGGTATTGACCTGATTCCCCACGTTCGAACTCTGGCCCTGAACACCCACAACATCAGTGACCTCACCCGAATGCAGCCGCATTTCCGAATTTCCGTTACGTTGCAACTCCAGATAATTCACAGGATATATTTGTGTTCGCATGGTGTTGGGCAACACTTCATAACCACCTGGAATCGGAATGTAGGTATAGTTATAGGTATCTTCCAGAGCCTGCAAGACTTGCTCTATCGTGACGTGTTTCAAACTCAGCGTAACATTCCCTTTAATTTCCGGACTAACGACAAGGCTTATCGGCGTATTGGTGACAAGGCCCATATAGAATGCGCGCGCTGGAGCATCCTTCACTGCAATGTCAAAGCGCCGGTGTCTGGGATCTACCCGGACAGGATGACGGAATTTCAGATCTGGCATCAAAGCGTTCGACATATCACGCTGATTTTGTTGATGGTGGTCACGAAGGGTTTGATTTTGGGCAAGGCCTTGATGCAAGGCAACCGTCATATCATCAATGGCTGTGCCATTAACCGGTTGATGGGTTGAGCAGGAAATCAGGTTTAATACAAAAATCAACATCCATTTTTTCATATCTTGTATCCCTAACCACGTAACTCAGCCATCTCGACCGGACAGTTGCTTTTGAGGATATCGTAACACCAATTTTCAATGGATGTAACTACTGTTTATACCGTTTTATTATACGGTTTTTTCATAAAGTCGAGCATCATACAAAACAATTAATTTTCCAAATGAAAATTGATATTGTATGCTTGATATTCTGTTGTATATACCCGGGCTGTTGGTGGGAGGGGCAAGTTTTCATTATCTGGAGGCATTATGGCCATGGACAAGACAGAACAAACGGAAAGCCTGGATATACTGTGGAAGGAGTACAAACTGCATATTGACCTGTTTAACTCCTATTTAACGACCTGCCTGATTATCAACATATTTTATTATGCCTTTGCCGGAGGCCTGCTGTCCTGTTTCTTCAACTCCGACAAGGCAAGGTATATATTTTCCCTGTCTTCACTGTTTATTCTGGGGCTGTTTTATCTTGGTGTGTTTCATCAAACCACCTACAAAATAAAAATATACGGGGATTACATTTCCTATATTGCGAAAAAACTGAACATCCGGTTTGTGCATATCAAACCTGCCACGCTGATTCACACTGCCAATGTGGTGACTTACATGATGTATGGCAATTTATTTATTCTGTTGGTTTTATTTGTTATTGAGGTATTCAAGTGATGCAGAAACAACATACACCCCTGGAGCAAAGCGATCTGGGAAAAAAATCTGAATACAATCCGCACTACAACCCGGATATCCTGTTTCCCATTCCAAGACTTGGAAAACGGCAGGAAATTGGCATTGTCGATGAGTTGCCTTTTACAGGCTTTGACCTCTGGAATCATTATGAAGTCTCCTGGCTCAATGAAAAAGGCAAGCCGCTGGTTGCGATTGCTGAAATTGTTTATCCCTGCGAGTCACCATGTATTATTGAATCAAAATCCATGAAGCTTTATTTTAATTCATTAAACAATACTCCATTTAAAAACATTGAAATTTTACAAACCATCATTACCAGGGATTTAACTGCCAGAGTCGGCTCCCCTGTTACGGTTAAAATAGTGGATTTAAAGGATGCCGAATCCGGCCGGTTTCATGCCGCCATGGAAGGAATTTACCTCGACACACTGGACATCGACTGTTCTGTCTATACGGTGCACCCTGAATACCTGACCACAGAAGGCGATATGGTTGAGGAAACCCTGTTTTCCAACCTGTTAAAATCCAACTGTCTGGTCACTCACCAGCCCGACTGGGCCAGCGTACAAATTTATTATAAAGGTCGCAAAATCAACCACGAGGGATTATTAAAATATCTGGTGTCATTTCGTAATCATAATGAATTTCACGAACAATGCATCGAACGGATTTTTGTGAATATCATGCAAGCCTGCGCACCCGAGGCACTTTCGGTGTATGGCCGCTATACCCGCAGGGGAGGACTGGATATCAATGCATACCGGGGAACAATGAATATTGACCCGCATGCCAGCAATACGCGACTGATCCGGCAATAGGGAGTGGGTTTAAAAATGAAAATCAAATTTCTGGGTGCCACTCAAACGGTCACGGGTTCAAAATATCTAATCCAGACCGATCAAATGAAAATCCTTGTCGACTGCGGTCTTTTTCAAGGCTATAAAGAACTCAGACTGCGAAACCGGGCGCCATTACCCGTCAATCCCGAAACGATTGATTATGTATTGCTGACCCATGCCCATATCGACCATAGCGGTTACATTCCCTTGCTGGTAAAAAACGGATTTCGCGGCAAAATCATTTGCACAACTGGAACATACGATTTATGCAAGATCCTGTTGCCCGATAGTGGACACCTTCAGGAAGAAGAGGCGTATTATGCGAATTTGCATGGATATTCCAGACATCATCCGGCCGAACCTCTGTATACCAGAGACGATGCTGAAGCTGCCCTGCATTATTTCAAAACCATCGATTTTGAGCAAAAAATAACAATCCATGATGGCTTTTCTGCCAGCTTTCATTATGCCGGGCATATTTTAGGGGCATCATTAATCAGACTGGAACACAACGGGACCTCGCTGCTTTTTTCAGGCGATCTCGGTCGTCCGGTTGACCCCGTGATGAAACCTCCCGTGGCTCCACCCGATGCTGACTACCTGGTCATCGAATCAACCTATGGTGATCGTTTGCACGACAGCTCTGACCCGCAAAAACAGCTGGGAGAAGTCATCAATCGCACAATCAGGCGTGGTGGCATGGTGCTTATCCCTTCCTTTGCCGTTGGTCGTACACAATCGCTGCTGTATTATATCCAGCAATTGAAAGCCCGCGGGGAAATTCCCGACGATCTGCCTGTATTTGTCGACAGCCCCATGGCCACCAATGCCACCCATATTTATTCAAAACACGCTGGAGAAAATCGCCTGTCTCACCAGCAATGTGCTGAAGCTTTCGGTGTGGCCGGATATGTTCACACAGTCGATGAATCGAAGGCGCTGGATCAACAAAAAATGCCGATGATATTGATTTCAGCCAGTGGCATGGCAACCGGCGGGCGGGTGGTTCATCACATCAGGAATGTTGCACCGGATTATAAAAATACCATCCTGTTTAGCGGGTTTCAGGCGCCAGGCACCCGGGGTGACAGAATGGTGCGTGGTGAAACAGAAATAAAAATGTTCGGGCAAATGGTGCCTGTCAAGGCTGAAATCATCCAGATGACCAATACATCTGCTCATGCCGATTATTCCGAAATGCTCGCATGGCTGGCCCGTAAGAAAAAAACGCCCCGCAAAATTTTTATTACTCATGGCAACAAGGAATCAGCCGAATCGCTCAAGGTAAAAATCGAACAACAATTTCACTGGAATTGCATGATACCGGACTACCTGGATGAAGTGGAATTAGCATGAGCAGTCATGCTAGTCTGGAGAATGAATGGACATTAAATAAAGCACACCATGCACGAGCTATCTCTTTGCCGATCAATTATGGACATTATCCATGACCAGCTGTCAGGCAGGCATTGTCATGTTGTCAACAAAGTGACCCTGGAAATTGGTCAACTGGCTGCAGTTGACGAATCCGCCTTGCGGCTGGCGTTTAGTATCATCACCAAAGGCACCATGGTTGAACCGGCTGTTCTGGAGATCATTCCCGTGGCAGGACTAGCCCGCTGCAATACGTGTCAGCATATCGTTAACATCGCCCGCTATTATGACAGCTGCCCGGACTGCGGGCAGTTTGCGCTGGTCGTCACGCAAGGGGAGGAATTACGTTTGAAAAACCTGGAGGTTTCATAATGTGTGGAATATGCGGCTGCAGTGATCACCCTCACGATCACCACCACCATCATGAGCATGCTCATGACCATCACGATATTATTCACGTTGAGCAGGACTTGCTGGCTAAAAACAATCAGTTTGCCACGGCCAATCGCGCCTTGTTTACGAAAGCAAACATCACCCCTGTCAACCTGATGTCAAGCCCTGGTTCTGGAAAAACCACACTGCTGTCGCGAACGTTCACTGAACTGAAACAGCAACTGGACATGGCCGTTATTGTGGGGGATCAACAAACCGAACAGGATGCAGACCGGCTCAAATCAGCTGGCGCCAATGCCCTTCAAATCAATACGGGTAGTGTATGCCATCTGGATGCTCACATGGTAGGCCACGCCCTTGAATCCCTGGCGTTGAAGACCCGCACGACCCTGTTTATCGAAAACATCGGCAACCTCGTCTGCCCTGCCTTGTTTGATTTGGGCGAAACGTTCAGAGTCGTTCTGCTGTCAGTCACTGAAGGAGACAACAAGCCATTGAAATATCCGGATATGTTTCGCAAGGCGGATGTGATGCTGTTAACCAAAATGGATTTGCTACCCTATGTGGAGTTCAATCCGGAAAAGGCCATTGACTATGCACAACGCATCAATCCAGCCATCCGGACGATCCGTCTTTCTGCCACAACAGGTGAAGGCCTTGGCGAATGGTATCAATGGCTGCGGACTGCCTCCGGCATCCGGCCAGATCATGATTGAACACCCTCTGCCCGAATCTTGTGACCTTGCCTGTGTAACCCGGCTCGAAATCTTGATTAAAGGTCTCGTCCAGGGTGTGGGGTTTCGTCCACATGTTTACCAGATAGCCCGTCAGCTCGGCCTGACAGGCTGGGTAAAAAATAATGCCGCGGGTGTGCTCATCGAAGTTCAGGGCGAAAACACCCGCACGTTCATACCCACACTCACCGCGTCCCTGCCACCTCTGGCAAGAATCGATACCATTCAAACAAAACAAACCCCGCTTGTTCCTGATGAAAACTGCTTTCAAATCACAGCCAGCGAGCCGGGCCTTTCGCGCACCATGATCACGGCCGATACCAGCATTTGCAATGCCTGCCTGCATGAACTGTTTGATCCGCAAAGCCGTTACTATCACTACCCTTTTTTAAACTGTACCCATTGCGGGCCCCGGTTCACTATTACACGCCAGCTGCCCTATGATCGCAGTCAAACCTCCATGAACCCGTTCCCGCTGTGTGCTGAATGCTTTAAAGACTACACCGATCCGGACAATCGCCGCTATCATGCCCAGCCCACCGCTTGCGCCAGTTGTGGTCCAGCACTCTCGGCCAGCATCAATGACATTGCTCAAGCCTTGCTGGATGGAAAAATCATTGCCCTGAAAGGCCTGGGTGGCTATCAGTTGTTGTGCAACGCCAGAAATCAGCAGGCAATCAACACGTTACGACAGCGCAAGAACCGGGCAGCAAAGCCTTTTGCCCTAATGGTGCTCAATACACAGAGCGCACAATCCATTGCAGACATAAACCCGGAAGAGCAACGCTTGCTCACCAGCCCCGCCCGGCCAATTGTACTCCTGAAACAAAACGATCAATCACTGCCAGACACCATTGCCCCGGGATTGTCACACCTTGGCATCATGCTGCCTTCCACCCCCGTGCATTATTTGCTGTTTCACGCCCTGCTCCGGCAACCCGATGGCCATCAATGGCTGGATCAAACCAGCACGATGGTCCTGATCGTCACAAGCGCCAATCATGGAGGAAATCCGCTGGTGATTGACGATGACGCAGCACGGCTTGAACTGGAAACAGTTGCTGACCAGGTGGTTGCCTATCATCGTGAAATTGTGACACGGGCTGATGATTCTGTAGTACAACTTATCAACCATGCACCATCCTTTATACGTCGCGCCAGAGGATATGCCCCCGCCGGCATCAAACTCCCCTATGCCGTGCCAGCAACCCTGGCTTTGGGCGCTCATCTGAAAAATACATTTTGTATCACGCGCAATGATGAAGCGTTTGTCTCGCAACACATGGGCAGCCTGACCAACAAACAAACCATTGAGTTTTTTCATGAGTCATTGCACCACTGGATACGGTTCACAGGGGTAACACCTGAATGCATTGCCTGTGATCAACATCCTGATTTTTATACCTCAATGCTGGCAAATGAATTCAATCTGGACGTGATACCGGTACAACACCATCATGCCCACCTCGCAGCCGTCGCTGCAGAGCATCACCTTGTTGAACCAGCCTTGGGACTGGCCCTGGATGGTTACGGCTATGGTACCGGTGGCGAGTCATGGGGCGGTGAGCTGATGTTATTCGACTGCAAACAATTTCACCGGCTGGGCAGCTTGCTGCCCCTGCCCCAGCCCGGCGGAGACATGGCTGCCCGTGAGCCCTGGCGAATGGCCGCAGGCGTTTTGCATGCCTGCGGTATGAACCGAAAGATTATTGAGCTATTCCCCGATGAGCCACAGGCTCTGCTTGTTGCTCAATTATTGCAATCCCCAATACCTTTGTCCTTGACCAGCAGTTGTGGACGATTGTTTGACGCAGCCAGTGCCCTGCTGGGTATCAACAGAATTTCCTCCTATGAAGGCCAGGCCGCAAGGCAAATGGAAAGTCTGGTCACCAAACCGGACATCATGCCCGGTGGCTGGTATATTGAACAGAAACACCTGAGTTTCCTGCCCCTGTTAACCAGGTTGTTACAGCTTGACCCGGTAACAGGCGCCAACCTGTTTCATGGTACCCTGATTGCCGGATTGACCGACTGGATTGTCGCGATGACAGCCGCAACCCGGGTTCAGGCGATCGTACTGGCTGGTGGATGTTTTTTAAATCAGGTACTTGCCGAGGGATTAAGCCTGAGCCTTGCACGCCACGGCATGCGGGCTTTCCTGCCCCGCCTCATGCCGCCGAATGATGGCGGATTATCACTGGGGCAAGCCTTTGTTGCAGGAACTAAAAAGTTGCACGTCATTCCGACGTGCGAATTTTAATGATTAAAATGAATCAAAGCCGACAAATAAGCCGCGAGTGAAAATCCAACTGTGATAATGGTACCTATTGTCCACCGGCGTGAAGCCAGCAACTCACTTCGATGCTCTTTCAATTCATTACGGGCTTCAATGCGTTGCTCACGAAGTTGTCTGGCAAAATCACGTCGTTCCTCAGCCCGTTTCAGATCTTGTTTGGCAAGAGCCTCATCAAATTTATCAAATATTTTTTCCACTGATTCACTCAACATGCCATTAACCTCGTGTTTACTATGGATATTATGAATATCAAGCTCCACAAATGTTGACACCAAAGCATCCGCATCACTGGATTTTAAGCCTTTCTGTTTTAAAATTGTAGCATATTTTAGCGTGTCACATTGAATACGCATCTGTGTTGCTCCTTAGGATGCCAGAAAATGCTCTTATCCAGAACAAAATTCCAGCGTTGGACTTACCTGAGCCCTCAATTGTGGCCGGACATAGTGTATTCAGATCGTGAACGACTGGTCAAGACAATGGAACAACCTGCGCATCACCCCGGGTGATCTGGAAGTGTTTCCCCATGAATGGTATGGTAAACAGGAACCATACAAAAGGACAACCTGATGTGTCTTGCAATCCCGGTCCAGGTCATCAAGATCCTGCCTGATCAACGCGCAAGGGTAAGGGCAGGTGGCATTGAAAAAGACATTTCAATTGCGCTGCTTGATGCTGTTGCACCTGATGATTATGTCATTCTGCATGCAGGTTACGCGTTAACCAGACTTGATGAACAGGAAGCACATAAAACCTTGCAATTATTTGCAAAAATGATGCAGGGAGCATCTGACGCATGAAATACATTGATGAATTTCGCGATGAGAATGCAGCAACAGCACTGGCTGCTGCCATTGCAAAGGCAACACAGCCTGACCGCCATTATCGCCTGATGGAATTTTGTGGCGGCCACACCCCTACCCTTCATCGCCAAGGATTGCCTGGTTTATTACCCGACAATGTTGAGCTCGTCCATGGACCCGGGTGTCCTGTATGTGTCTTGCCCATGGGACGAATTGATCAAGCCATCGCACTCGCTTCCATGCCGAATGTGGTGCTCTGCAGCTATGGCGACATGTTGCGTGTGCCCGGCTCTCATCAACAAAGCCTGTTGCAAGCCAAAGCCCGTGGCGCCGATGTACGCATGGTATACTCTGTTGATGATGCACTGGCACTGGCACGCATGAACCCGCAAAAAAACGTCGTGTTTTTTGCCATTGGGTTTGAAACAACAACCCCCCCGACAGCGTATGCAATAAAACAGGCTGAACAATTAAACCTGACGAATTTCAGTGTTTTTTGCAATCATGTATTAACTCCTGTCGCGATGAACAGCTTGTTGCAGGTTGAAGATGTCAGTCTGGATGGCTTTGTCGGGCCGGCACATGTCAGTATCGTCACAGGTAGTCAGGCCTATGAAGCCGTTTGCCGAAAATTTCACAAACCCATCGTCATCTCCGGATTTGAACCGCTGGATGTTTTACATTCTATTTTAATGCTGATTGAGCAAATTAATGCACAACGGGCTGATGTGGAAATTCAATACACCCGTGCGGTGACCCGTGAAGGCAATCTGCGCTCGCAAGCGTTGATGGCTGAAGTATTCGAGTTGCGTCCAACGTTTGAATGGCGTGGACTGGGGAATATTCCAGACAGCGCCCTGCAAATCAGATCCGCATGGGCAGCGTTTGATGCAGAAAATCAATTTGTCATTCCGGAATCCACCGGAATTGAACACAGACAATGCGAGTGTGGTGCCATTTTGCGCGGCTTGAAAAAACCAGCTGACTGCAAAATATTTGCAAAAGCCTGCACACCGGAAAACCCGCTTGGAGCGTGCATGGTGTCTTCAGAAGGCGCCTGTGCAGCAGTCTATGCCTATGGACGAGGAAGAATGTACTGATGAATAACCTGATTGATGCACCCGGCCAGCTCATGCAACAAGACAACCGTGTCATTGTAAAAAAACGCACAGGCCCGAAACTCAACCTCAAGCACGGATGTGTCGATTTAAGTCATGGCAGTGGCGGACGTGCCATGGCACAACTGATCGACCAGCTGTTTATTCCCGCGTTTGACAATGCATGGCTTGGGCAAAAAAATGACCAGGCCTGTTTCCCGGTTACCTCGGGTCGCATGGTCATGACCACCGACGCTTACGTCATCTCTCCCCTGTTTTTCCCCGGAGGTGATATTGGCTCGCTGGCAGTAAACGGTACCATCAATGACATCGCCATGGCCGGCGCGATACCATTGTATCTGTCAGCAAGTTTTATTCTTGAAGAAGGTTTCCCCCTGAGGGATTTAAAAACCATTGTCACCTCCATGACTCACGCTGCGCGTTTGGCCAATGTTGCCATTGTCACAGGAGATACAAAAGTTGTTGAACGTGGCAAGGGTGATGGTGTATTTATCACGACAACGGGTGTCGGCACTGTACCGGATGGCGTGAGCCTGTCAGGTGATAACGCTCGCCCGGGTGATCATGTCATTGTCAGTGGCTATATTGGTGATCACGGGGTTGCTATCATGTCACTTCGACACCATTTGCAGTTTTTTACATCCATTCAATCCGATACGGCTGCACTGCATGATTTGGTCAGCCACATGGTGACCGCAGCACCCTCCTTGCGCTGTTTGCGTGATCCAACCCGTGGCGGGATTGCGACCACGTTGAATGAATGGGCTTTGCAATCACACGTGGGCTTTATGATTGATGAGCGTAAAGTACCCATTCGTACAGAAGTCGCCAGTGCATGTGAATTATTAGGACTTGACGCAATGTATGTCGCCAATGAAGGCAAGTTGCTCGCCATTTGCGCCCCGCAAGACAGCGATGCATTACTGGCCGCGATGCGCGCACATCCATCCGGTACACATGCCGCTCTCATTGGCGAAGTCGTGGCTGATCCACAATGTTTTGTGCAATTGCGTTCAAAAACCGGCGGAATGCGCATGATGGACTGGCTGACAGGAGAACAATTACCAAGGATTTGCTAGGCTTATGGACAATCAGCTGAATTATTTTTTACCCCATGCGCAATTTCAGGCACTGCTTGATGCGTTGCAACAGGCTGGCTTTGCTTGCGTTGGCCCTCAGGTTCGTGATGAAGCGATCGTTTACGACACCCTCACCCATGCCACCCAATTACCCTGGGGAATCCGGGCCCACCAGTCACCAGGCGGATACCGTATTGAACGCCTGGCCGATCAGAAAGCCTTCTCATGGGCCAACGGGCCGCAAGCCATTAAACCCGTGTTGTTTAAACCGTTTGGCGTGTCGAGCGGAACCAGGAGGGCAAACTGGAATTCAATCCCTGTTCCGCCACGGAAGAACCGGTTGCCATCATTGGTGCCCGTGCCTGTGATCTGGCAGCGATGGGTATCCAGGACAAGGTATTTCTTGCCAAAGACAGCACTGATCTCCGTTATCAACGTCGTCGCGAATCTTTATTTGTTGTTGGTGTCAATTGCACCTGGTCATCAAACAATTGTTTTTGTGTTTCTGCCGGAACCGGTCCAGACATCACCCAACCCTTTGA
Organism: uncultured Legionella sp.; assembly: GCA_964509745.1. Classification (GTDB taxonomy): domain Bacteria; phylum Pseudomonadota; class Gammaproteobacteria; order Legionellales; family Legionellaceae; genus DDPF01. The sequence continues at coordinate 12,395 of CAZDYY010000009.1, forward strand.
TCTGTTAATGACGGAACTGGACGATGGTTTTGTCATGCAAAGCGGCAGTTTACGGGGTCAACCGGTGCTGGCTGAATTAAATTTATCCCAGGCAACCCCTGCTCAATGCAATCACGCAATCAAAGCCGTTCAGCATGCAGCCGAAATGCAAACGAAACGCATTCCTCTTGATAACCAACGTGAATTGCGCGATTTGTTATTCGCCAATTTAAACCATGCCCGCTGGGATGAGGTGGCAGAGCGCTGTTTATCGTGTGGCAACTGTACCTCGGTATGCCCCACCTGCTTTTGTCACAGTGAAACAGACAAGCCTTCCCTGGACGGTGCCAGCAGCGAACATACCCGTGAATGGGATTCCTGTTTTACCGCAGGACACAGTATTGTTGCCGGCAAACCACTGCGTGCCGACACAAAGCAACGCTACCGCCAGTGGCTGACGCACAAAGTGGGCAGCTGGTTTGACCAGTTTGGTACCAGTGGCTGTGTCGGTTGCGGGCGCTGTACCACCTGGTGTCCGGTGGGTATTGATATAACAGAAGAACTGGCGGCTATCTCCGGGGAATCCAATGTCAAACTGCGCTAGTATCGATATTTATTTGCCCAATCCTGCGGAAATTATCAGCAATGATCAGGAGTCGCGGACGATTTTTACCCTGCAAACCCGCTTTCTTGACCCCGGACATCACCCGACATCATTTTTGCCTGGACAATTTAACATGCTCTATCTTTATGGCGTGGGTGAAGTCGCTATATCCATTGCCTCTGATCCGGATGATCACGTCCATTTGAGCCACACAATTCGGGCTGTAGGTCGGGTCACAAATGCACTGCAAAAATTAAAACCCGGTGATCAAATTGGCATTCGCGGTCCTTATGGTCAAGGGTGGCCGCTACATCAGTCAACGGGCAAGGATGTGGTGATCATGACCGGGGGTCTTGGTTGTGCGCCGGCCGTGTCGGTGATTAACTATATTCTGGCCCGGCGCAAGGCGTATGGTGCCATCAAAATCCTGCAGGGCGTCAAGCACAGCGATGATTTTATTTTCAGAAAGCAGTATGCGTTATGGCAGCAACAACCAGACACAGAAGTCTGTATTGCCGCAGACGTTGCCGGACCCCAGTGGCCATGGAACCTGGGTTATGTGACCGACATGATCCAGCCGCTGTCGCTGGACCCGGACAATACCATTGCCATGATGTGTGGCCCGGAAATGATGATGCATGCAGCGGTCAATGCGCTGACCCGGAAAAATATCCCGGAATCAGCCATTTATTTAAGCATGGAGCGCAACATGGCCTGTGGAATTGGTCAATGCGGACACTGCCAGTATGGTGGTTTGTTTATTTGCAAGGACGGACCTGTTTTCGCCTATCCGGCAATAAAGGCCTTGTTTCACGAAAAGGGATTCTAATGTAATGAAACCTCGACTGGCAGTGCACAAATTTACCTCCTGCGACGGCTGTCAACTGGCCTTTCTAAATGCAGGCCCCGGCCTGCTGGTATTGTCTGAACTGGTGGACATTGTCAATTTTGCCGAGCTTGGGATCATCAGACAGAATACCCGGGTCGATATTGCTTTTGTAGAGGGAAGCATATCCACTCCCGATGATATAGAACGCATCAAAACCATTCGTGAAACGACAACCCATCTCGTCACCATCGGAGCATGCGCAACCAGCGGAGGGATCCAGGCTCTGCGCAATGCCGCCAGTCATCAAGAATGGATGTCCAGTATTTATGCCTCGCCAGACACCATCCACAGCCTTGCAACATCCACACCCATATCTCAACATGTCAAGGTGGACTGGGAGTTATGGGGTTGTCCTGTTAACACACAACAAGTCGTCAGCACAGTGCGTTCATTACTGTTTGGCGCTGCTCCAAAAATATCACATGATTCAGTCTGTCTTGAATGCAAACGCCTGGGGCAGGTCTGTGTGATGATCACAAAACAGGAACCATGCATGGGTCCTGTCACACAAACCGGCTGTGGTGCGCTGTGCCCTGGTGTGGGGCGCGCATGTTATGGCTGTTATGGCCCGGACGAAAATCCAAACACCCATGCCCTGGGCATGCATTTTAAGACCAATGGCATGAGCGATGCGCAGATTGCACGGCATTTTTTACACATCAACAACCAGGCGCCAGCCTTCAATGAGGCAGGAACATATTTCAAGGGAATTAAAATTGTCAAAACGTAAAACCAGATCCATCAATGTCCCTATCCTTGCCCGAGGGGAAGGCGAAGGTGCGCTTGAAGTACGCATTCGTGATCAAGCCATCGAATCATTGCAATTGAAAATTTATGAACCGCCCCGTTTGTTTGAAAAATTCCTGGAAGGCCGGGCGCATAGCGAGATTCTTGATATTGTGGCACGTATTTGCGGCATTTGCCCGGTTGCCTATCAAATGAGTGCAACCCAGGCCATTGAACAATGTTTTGCTATCACCATTTCCCCGTGGGTTCGCGAGATGCGTCGTTTGTTTTATTGTAGCGAATGGCTCGAGAGCCATAGTCTGCATATTCATTTTCTGGCAGCTCCGGATTTTCTGGGTTTTCAATCTGCTCCCGAAATGGCGAAAGTCTATCCGGAGGAGGTCCGGCGTGGATTGCGCCTGCAGGCTCTGGGCAATGAGTTGATTGGATTGCTGGGTGGGCGCTCCGTACACCCTGTCGGAGCCTGTCCTGGAGGATTTTATAAAACCCCGTCACTGGCTCGTATCAAAGAGGTACTGGCGCATGTGAAAGAACGCCTTGACGATTGCAAAACCCTGATTCAATGGGTAACCACTCTGCCCCTGCCGCTGCAGGCACATGAATTCACCTGTGTTTCACTGCGCCACCCCGGCGAATACCCGATGAATGAAGGCCAAATCGTCTCCATGCAAGGCCTGGCTATTTCCATTGAACAGTTTGATGATTATTTTAAAGAATTCCAGGTCCCCTGGTCGAACGCCCTGCATTGTCTGCTCCAGGGTAAACCGTATCTGGTCGGCCCCCTGGCGCGGATCAACAACAATCACGATCACCTGCCTGCTCCCGTTATCGATGCCCTGCAAGGGACCGGGGTGCATTTTCCAAGCTTTAACATGGCACACAGCATCATCGCACGGGCAATGGAAATTTATTATTGTGTGCTCGAGGCACAACGCATTCTGGAAGCGTATGTTTATCCTGAGTCCTCCTTTACCGCGGGAGTACCATCTGCAGGCGTGGGCTTCGGCTGTACAGAGGCGCCGCGTGGTTTATTATGGCAACGGTATGAAATGAATGCTGAAGGCCTTGTGCAATCCGCAC
>CAZDYY010000010.1:0-15632 GCA_964509745.1 uncultured Legionella sp.
AGATATCCTGTCCTGCCTGTATGGCGTGTATCAGCGATGAGGGTGCGGCACGTTCGGCACCCATGATATCTAAATAAGGAAATGATGATGGAACAAACAGCTGCAGGAGTGCAATCAGGCAAACAAGAGGCACTAAAAGTGTTAATCGCGGATGATGATGCTCCAACGCGCATGCTTTTACGTGCCGCTATCTCCCAGTGGGGTTATAGTGTCATGGAGGTAAAAGACGGCGAGGAAGCCTGGGAAATCATGCAAAAGGATAAAGACAATCCTCCGCGCATATTAATCCTTGACTGGCTCATGCCAAAAATGGATGGCGTAACGCTGGCTGAACGCATCAAGCATGAACTCAGCGAACACCCTTATATTTACATCATCTTGCTAACTCAAAAATCAGGCACAATCAATATCATCAAAAGTCTGGAAGCAGGTGCCGATGCATTTTTATCCAAACCGTTTGACATGACAGAGCTGCGCAGTCGATTAACTGCCGGAGCCCGCATGGTAAAATATGACAATCAAATCATTGAAAAAAACAAACAATTGCAAACATACGTCGCCAGTATCGAAAAGATGGAACTGGCAATAAATAAATTTAAACAAATGCTCGCAGGCCTGGAAAAAGATCAAACAGATGAGCATTTAAAAAAAATTAATGTATTAACCAAAGAGGTCGATACATTACTTGAGACGGTAACCAATTTGAAACATTCACCAGGGAAGATGATTGATGAATAACACATCGACAGCGTTACCAATAAAACTTGCAAAGTTTTACAGTTCAGTGGTCATTGTTATTGGAATACTGGCAATTATCGGCTGGTTTTTTTACTTGTGGCTGCCAAAGAACTGGGCGCCATACCTGATTATCCTCAAACCAAATTATTCAGTATGTTTTATATTGTCGGGGATTGCGCTATGGCTGCGATGTGAAGAAGAGAGAGACTTTACCAGAACCATGTCGGAAATCAGCGCTGCGGCTGTGTTTGTCATTGCCTCACTTACCATGTTTGAATATTTATTCAACATCAATCTGGGCTTTGATCAAGGATTATTCAAAAGCCCCATCCTGGATGAAAGCGATATTTTCCCTCCAGGCAGAATGTCGCCTGTTGCGGCCATCAATTTCTTTATCATTGGTTTCACGTTACTGTTTCTGGATAGTAAAACCATCAGTTACCGGATGTATCAACTGTTAATTTGCGCTGTCTTGCTGGCGTCATTCTTTTCATTTTTAATTCACCTCTACAAAACGCACAATCTCACAGAAACCCTGGGCATTGATCGCTATTCACAAATGTCCGTTCCGGATGTGATTGCGTTTTTCAGTCTGGGGCTTGGTATTCTTCTGGCCAGACCCGAGCGCGGCTTTATCGCATTGTTGATCGGACAAAATAACGGTGGCACATTAACCCGCAGACTGATTCCACCCGCAATTCTGCTGCCTATCCTGTTGGGATACATCGGCTTAATCGGCTTTGGTCGACAATATTATGCTGCTGAACTGGGTATCTCGTTGCTGGTGATGAGCATCATTGTATTTTTTGTATTTTTAATTTTTATCAATGCGGTGTTAGTCAATCGAACAGAAGCCAAACAAAAGCTGATTGAGCAGGCCCTTAAAATCAATCAAGCCCAGTTGCAAGCCTTTCTGGATAACACACAGGCTGTGATTTATATCTGCGATCTTGATGGAAAATATACCCTCATCAATAAAGAATTTGAAAAAATCTTTAATAAAAGTCGCGTTGAAATCATTGGTAAATCAATCACTGAACTGCTTCCAAAAGAATCCGCTGATAAAGTACGAAAAAGCAATTTGAAAGTTATTCAGTCCAGATCGCACATTGCGATAGAGGAAATCATCCATAGCAAGCACCGCTCATTAATTTATTTCTCAAACAAATTCCCTCTGTTTGATGACCAGGGACTACCCTATGCAATCGGGACCATTTCTACTGATATTACCAAAATCAAACAAATACAAAATAAATATTACGAAAGTCAGGAACGCCTGAATCTGGCACTGGCTTCGGCACAAGCGGGTACATGGAACTGGGACATCATAAAGGACACGGTAATATGGGACCATGGCATGTACCATTTATTCGGGATAAAGCCTGATTCCATCATCATAAACAATAATGTTATTTCCGACTTGATTCACCAGGATGACAGAGCAAGGGTTATGACCAGCCTTAAAAAAGCGCTGGAAAAAGAAAACATCTTTGAAATTGAGTTTCGAACCATTCATCCAAACGGTTCAGTGCATTATATCATTCTCAAAGGCAAGGTTTACAGAAACAAGCCGGAAACTGCCATACGCATGGCCGGAATTTGCTTTGACATTACCGAGCAAAAACGCATAGAAACCGATCTGAAATATTCCAAGGAGCGGGCTGAAACACTGGCCTTGCGTGCTGATGAAGCCAATCGTGCAAAAAGCACCTTCCTTGCAGCGATGAGCCATGAAATTCGCACCCCTTTAAACGGGGTCATTGGTATGACCGGGTTATTGCTGGAAACACCGCTGTCTCCGGAACAAAGCGAACATGTTGAAACCATTCGCCTCTCCGGAGAGGCATTGTTATCCGTCATCAACGATATTCTCGATTTTTCCAAAATTGAATCAGAACGAATGGAAATCCAGCCCGTTGATTTTGATATTTATCATTTGATTGAAGATACCATTGACATTTTTACCATTCAAATCCGTCAGAAAGGCCTTGCCCTCGACACATTTATTGATCCCAATATACCCGAGTGGGTCGTGGGTGATCCAGTGCGTATTCGTCAAGTCTTGTCCAATATAATCAGTAATGCGTTAAAATTTACCGAGAAAGGCTTGATTGTTGTCAAGATTAACCGGCTTAAAATTCGACAACAGGAAAAGAAATTCAAAAAAATCACACTGTTGTTCGAAATTATTGATACAGGTATCGGGATTGATGAAGAGGTTCGGGCACGGCTGTTTCAACCTTTTTCACAAGGCGATCCTTCCATATCACGTAAATACGGTGGAACCGGTCTCGGTCTGGCTATCTCAAAACAACTCATCGAGTTAATGGGCGGTACCATTGATGTCGAAAGCAATCCTGAGCGCGGCAGCAGATTCTGGTTTACCATTCAGCTGGATGAGTATTTGAGCAAGGAATCCGGTGTTGAATACATCATCACTCCCGAACTGCAAGACAAGCGCATTCTTTGTGTAGATGACAACGCAAATAACCGGGATTTCATCCAGCAGCAGATTGAAAGCTGGCAAATGCGATGTGACATCGTCATGAATGGGTCAGAAGCATTGTCCATGCTCGAAATTGCAAATACGGCCAAGGACCCCTATGACCTGGTATTGATTGATTACATTATGCCAGGCATGTCTGGTCTGGAGTTGATGCACGTCATGAGCCAAATCAAGGATTTTGCTGACATTCCTGTTGTTATCATGTCGTCATTGAGTGTTACGTTTGCTCCTGAGGAATTGAAACAGCTTAGCTCTTCAATGCGGTTAACCAAGCCTATCAATTCAACAGAGCTGTTTGAATGCCTGCAATCCGTGTTTGATTCCAAACATCATAAACCCAAATTTATCACAGCCCCCAATCCAGCCATGCGTGCCCTGGCGCATAACAAATACCGCATCTTGCTGGCGGAGGACAACATGACCAACAGGCAGGTGGCTGTAAAAATTCTGGACAAGGCAGGATATACCACCGATGTTGTTGGAAATGGACTGGAAGTGATTGAGTCTTATAAGAAATTCCCGTACGACTTAATCCTGATGGATTGTCAAATGCCGGATATGGACGGGTACACCGCAACAGGAGAAATCCGTAAACTGAATAGCAAGGTTCCTATCATCGCCATTACCGCACATGGACTAAAAGGTGATCGTGAAAAATGTATCCAGGCAGGCATGGATGACTATATTTCAAAACCAATCAACATCAAGGAACTGGTTGACATTGTGGACAAGTGGCTGGAGGGGAAAGAATCCAGCTCAACGGTTGAAACCGTAGAAAAACTGAAACAGAAACCGGAAAAGAAACCTGTGAAACAGGATACAGAAGCACCTCTGATTGACATGGAACGTTTGCATCAAATTTTTGGCGATGACCCTGCAATCATCAAGGAGTTTTTCAACGCATTCATCATCTCGACTGAAGAAGTATTAACCGAGCTAGAGCCTGCGGTTCAAAACAAGGACGCCCAGTTAACCAAAGATCTGTTCCATCGATTAAAAGGCTCGTCCAGTAATGCGGGCATGATGCAATTATACAATTTATGCATCAAGGCAGAAGAGAAGGCATTGAAATCAAAATGGGCTGATGTGGAATCATTGCAAACGAAAATTATCGATGCAGTAGAGCAGTTAAAAGCACATATTGATGCATATCCTCCTGCAAAAGAAGAGTGACCCATTAACCGGAAAAACGAAAAGGAATGCATATGGAAATCACAGAACTGCTGGATTTTGCTGTATCTCACAATGCCTCTGACTTGCATTTATCGGCTGGCTTGCAGCCAGTGTTTCGTATTGATGGCGATTTACAAAGATTTGACCATCCAGTACTGCCCGCAGAAGACGTCGCCAGGATGATTGATTCTGTCTTAACCGATGGCAAGCGCAAGGAATACCATGAGCGACTGGAAACAGACTTTTCCATTGCACTCAATGAACAGGCCCGTTTCCGGGTCAATGCATTCATGCAGGAACGTGGCGCTTCTGCCGCCTTTCGTCTCATCCCTGCTCAGGTTCTTGATATGGAAGCATTGAAACTGCCACCGGTATTTACCGAGATCGCATCGTTTTCCCAGGGACTGGTTCTGGTGACGGGACCCACGGGCTCCGGTAAAAGTACCACTCTTGCGGCAATCATCGACTACATTAATGAAACACGTTACCAGCATATTCTGACCATTGAGGATCCCATCGAGTATATCCATCAGTCAAAACAAAGTCTGGTTAACCAGCGCGAAGTATTCCGGGATACACAAAGCTTCAATGCGGCATTGCGTTCTGCATTACGTCAGGATCCGGACGTTATTCTGGTGGGCGAGTTACGTGATCTTGAAACCATTCGTCTTGCCATGACTGCCGCTGAAACAGGACACCTGGTGTTCGCGACATTGCATACCAGTTCTGCCTCAAAAACAATTAACCGGATTATCGACGTGTTCCCCGGTGATGAAAAACCGATGGTTCGGTCAATGCTATCCGGCTCACTACAAGCCGTCGTTGCCCAAACCCTGCTGAAACGAACGGGTGGCGGCCGTACGCTGGGTCTGGAAATCATGGTTTGTAACGCAGCCATTCGCAATTTGATTCGCGAGGACAAAATCGCGCAAATGTATTCTTCAATTCAAACAGGGATGGCTCAGGGCATGCAAACGCTGGATCAACATTTAACCCAGCTGGTCAATGCCGGGGTGATAACAATGGAAACAGCGCGCGAGGTAGCGGTTACCCGGGATTCCTTCAAGGATCTCTAGCTCATTATGTGTCTGGCTGGCTCAACTGGTGGTTGAGTCACCAGAACCTGCGTTCCAGCGTTATAATTTCCATCATTATTTTTATTTTTATGTGCATAAACCAGCTTGTTCATTTGCTGATCCCAGTAACCAAGCTGGCCTTTGTTAGCAGCAATTTTTCTTATTTCTAGCAACTTTCCACCAGAATCATAAGCCCGCGCAGCGACAGAAGGATTTCTATCCTCCCATGTTTTTTGATTCGCTGATTTAAACATACTGATTGCAGAAAGTTTCGGAGCGGGTTGCTTTGTCCCGGACAAAGGCTCTTCTTTCTCGCATTCATCTGACTCCGGCATCAGAGTAACACCAAAATCATCATCCTCGACAAAAACGTACTCATCAACTGCTGTATTCATACTCCAAAACCACAATTAGTGCAAATTGTCTCATATTTGCATCTTACCTTCAAGTTGTTTTTGATATTCCCGCCATTGTGGCATAAATTTAGTCATCAGGACGTAGAACCGTTTGCTGTGATTTGCCTCCAGCAAATGCACCATTTCATGCACCAGTACATATTCCAGACAGACCAGCGGTTTCTGGATTAACTTCAGATTAAGCCAGATACGGTGAGCGACAACATTGCATGAGCCCCAGCGCGTTTTCATGGACTTGATCCCCCATTCCCGCACTGACACACCAATCACCGGCTCCCATTTTTGAATCAAATCAGGAATCAGACGTTGCATTTGTTGTTTGTACCAGGCCTGCAAACGCTTTCTTCGTTCATCATGACTCTGTGATTCCAGAAATCCGTGCAGGACATCACCCTCAATGACAATCCCTTTCAAATGCAAATTTGGCTGAACAGACAGCAAATACGGCTTTCCCAGAAAGTAATGCGGCTCACCATGCACCATTTTTTCCGGTTGCGATACAGCCCGGGACAAGGCACGGGCACGGGCCCGATGCATCCAGTCTCGTCGGACTTCCAGTTGTGACCTGATCACGTCCAGTGACAGCTTCAATGGTGCCGTCACTTTCACGTCCCCCGTTGTCGAATGGATTCGCAAATACATGTTTTTTATCGGCTTGCGTACCAGTTCGATGGTTATATCATCCAGTTCTATTAACATTTTGAAGCATTATTTTTTTGTAGTGAACCAGTATAACCTATGCTAGTATTTTCTTAACCATTGTTTGGATAAACAGACCTGATGAATCGCTACACCAGACTCCCTGCCCTGATCACCAGCCTCTGCATTTCAACCTCAATCGGGGCAGAAACCATCCACGACTGGCATTGCACAACAACCGATAAAAATAACAAACAATGGTTTGTAAAAAGTATTTATGAACGGGCAGCACGCGCTCAAACCATGGATGCATGTAAAAAGCAAAGCAAGGTTCCAGCAAGTTGCAAAACAGATTGCGAAGGCTTTAACCATGGCATCAGCACCCGTCCGGCATGGCAATGTACCGCACTGGATGATGACTCAAAGGCATGGAAAAGTGCCGCATTTGCCCATCGTGACGATGCGGCAATTGCCGCCAGAGAAAATTGCAAAGCACACAGCTCGGTACCCGACAGCTGTTACCTTAACTTTTCCACCTGTAAAAACCTGAATCACTGGCCATAATCATATGTATTGCATCGGACTCACAGGATCAGTCGCCAGCGGAAAATCAACCGTCGCCGCAAACTTCGCACGCCTGGGAATTGAAGTCATCAGCGCTGATCATATTGCCAGAGCACTGGTAAACCGGAACCAGCCGGCCCTGCAACAAATTGTTCATCACTTTGGCCAGACCGTATTGCTCCCGAACGGTGAACTAAACCGCCGCCATTTGCGGGAATTAATTGTCAACAATGCGATTGAGCGTCGCTGGCTTGAGGACCTGTTACACCCGTTGATTCGCCGTCAGATTGAACAGGACATCCAGCATTGCAAAAGCCCTTATTGCATGATTGAAATCCCCTTGCTGACCGATACCTCGGCCTACCCGTACCTTGACCGTGTGCTGCTGGTACTGGCTGACCCTGAGCAGCAAATTATCCGGATGATGGCGCGAGACCACTGCTCAAGAGACCAGGCCTGCGCCCTGCTTGAGACCACACGTGCTGATAATGATAAACGACGAGCTATCGCAAATGATATGGTGATGAATAATGACACGCCTGAGGCATTACACAACAAAATCATGGCACTGCACACGCAGTATCTTTCACAGGCAACAGGGCAAATACCTTGACTTGAACTAACTTGTATTTCAACATGTGATCAAGTACAAACATATCTAACCAGGGAGTGTGTCGTGGATAAGAACAAGGAAAACTTCAAACAATCACTGGATGTGATTAAAAACGAGCAGTTTTATTCAAAGCTGAATGAATCTTCAAAACTCTTGCGCCAGTTGGCTGGAGAAACAGCCGACTTTCTTATTTCTGTAAAAACCACAACACCGGAATTTAACCGATTGATCAGATCCTTGCAGAAAACCCAATCCATTCCAATCGAACAAATCAATGATGGCCTTGAAGAAATTCAGGCAATTTATCATGAAATCAATCGGGAAATGACAATGAGAAATGAACTGCCGATGGATGCAGCTGATTTTTTTATGCTGGCAGAAAAGCAAAACCGGTTTAATGCCGCAGCGAATGGTCTGTTTGAGCAAGCCGTGCAATTGTGTGAAATGAATCAATAAATTCAGGGAGAGAACAATGGCATCAATCATCAAATTTACCAAGCGACTGGGCAGCCTTGTAGCGGGTCTGTCCCTGGTCGGTCTGGGATGTGTAAACACAGCCGGGATGGTCATTTTTGGAACAGTAAATATCGCGTCAAAAGCCGCTGGAAAAAAGGAATGGGATAAAGCAACAGGACACTATTTCACCAGTGCAAGCAATGCAGCATGGAAAAACTCAGCCAGTGCAACCAGGTATCTCAGCTATGCATTCACAGGTGTATGGTACGATCCAAAGGCAGACAAGGGCCATGGCGGGCCTGCGCCGGCGACAACCACCTGAGCATGGGCGTACCGGTTACAAATAGCAAGACTCAAGGGCTCCGGAGAGAAATGTAACGAGCCCTTTTTACGTTGAATTCCCTGGGTTTAATTAAATTCACACCCGAGCTTAGGGAATGGTCTTACTTTTGTCTTTGACAAAAACCAAATAAATGACCTATAATAGAACCTGAATTTAACACATAATTAAGGTTATTATTATGCAGACTTTATTAGCCACACAAGCTGCCAGTATCAGTGAGCTAAAAAAAAATCCAACCAGACTGATTAATGAAGCTCATGGATTGCCCATTGTAATTCTAAATCATAATACTGCTGCAGCTTATCTAATCCCTGTTGAGCTTTTTGAGAAAATGATGGATTTGATTGACGAAAATGACTTGCGAGAAATAGTTAGCCAACGATTGTCAAACCCTTTTTCTTCAGTCAAGGTTGAGTTTGATGACTTATGAGCTTCATTTTCATCCTCTTGCCTTGAATGAATGGAAAAAAATTAACCCGGAATTGCGGGAGCAATTTAAAAAAGTCTTAAAACGACGCCTCGAAAATCCGCACGTCCCCAAAGATAAACTCAGAGGTGAACTGAAAGATTGTTACAAAATAAAATTGCGACAATCAGGTTATCGACTGGTTTATCACGTCAATGATGACAAGCTTGTTCTTATCGTTGTTACAGTTGGAAAAAGAAATAAAAATAATGTCTATGATTTGGCAGCTAGCAGACAATAATTTTTAAGTCAAGGGTCAAGTTTATCAAACGTGATGCATTAAACATTTTCCAAAACCTATATCGTTATCCAGCTTAACCCAGCGGCACAAAAAACTGCGCAATATCCTCACCTGACAGCCCCACACCCCCATCCGTCTGATTCGCCAGCACGCCATCAAACAACGCACGTTTTTTCTCCTGAATCGTTAAAATGGCTTCCTCTACTGTCCCTGCGGTGATAAGTTTATAAACAAACACCGGGTTTTCCTGGCCAATCCGATGGCTGCGATCCGTGGCTTGATCCTGTACCGCTGGATTCCACCAGGGATCATACAGAATGACCGTGTCAGCTCGCGTCAGGTTAAGTCCTGTGCCCCCCGCCTTCAGGCTTATCAAAAAAATTGGCGCTTCACCATCCTGAAAACGACGCACGAGATCTGACCGGTTTTGCGTCTGCCCGGTCAGTTTCAGGTAAGTGTAATTTCGATTGACCAATTCTGTCTCGATTAACTTCAGCATCGAGGTAAACTGGGAAAACACCAGAACTGATCGACCTTCTTCCATCAAGTTATCCAGCAGTTCCAGCAAGGCTTCCAGCTTGGCTGAATTGCCGTGCGCCATGACCGCCTCGGGCATCGATAATAACCGGGGATCACAGCAGACCTGGCGAAGTTTCAACAACGCATCCAGCAACACAATCTGGCTTCTTCCAAGACCAAGGTTTGCAATCGCTTCACGCACTTTTTTCTCAACAGTCATGCGTATTGCTTCATACAAATCACGCTGGGAACCGGATAATTCAATCAGGCGTGTCATTTCTGTTTTGGCCGGCAATTCTCTTGCCACCTGATTTTTTGTCCGGCGCAGCATAAATGGCTGCACGCGGCGAGCCAATAATTCACGACGGTCAATATCATTCTGCTTTTCAATTGGCACACGAAAAAATTTCCGGAACTGGCGGGCATCACCCAATAACCCGGGCATTAAAAAATGAAACAGGGACCACAGCTCGCCGAGATGATTTTCAACCGGTGTACCGGTTAGACACAGCCGGTGTTTTGCACGCATTTGCTGAACGATTTGCGTGGTTTTGGTGCGTGAATTTTTAATAAACTGGGCTTCGTCAAGAATCAAATAATAAAAGTCATATTCCAGAAATCGCAGCTTGTCGCGTTGCATCAAGCCATACGTTGAAATGATCACATCATACTCATCAAAATTAACGCGATGACGATCCGATCCATGAAAAACCAGAACCCGCAAACCCGGCGTAAACCGGGCAGCTTCCTGAAACCAGTTTCCCATCAGGCTGGTAGGGGCAACAATCAGGCTTGCCCGGGTCATTCGGCCTTGTTCCAGCTCATATTGCAAGTGAGCCAGGGTCTGGATCGTTTTCCCCAGCCCCATATCGTCGGCCAGCACACCGGAAAACTGGCTGGCACGCAAAAACTGTAACCAGTTCAGGCCCTGATGCTGATAATCACGCAATGATGCCAGTAAACCCTTCGGTACCTCAACTTCGGGCAAACTGATCAAGGTTGACAACCGTTCGAGCTGGACTCGCAAGTCCTCTGTCCCCTTCCAGCGCCCGCTGGTCGCTGCCACAGCCTGTTCAGCCTCATGCATCAACAGGATTTGATAACGCTGCAACTCAAGATTTGGATCACTGATGCCACCACGCAAGCTGTATTGCAACAGCAAACGCAACAAAGGCTTGATACGACCCAGCTCAATCTGCAAAATCTTGCCTTTGACAATCGGCAACCTCACCAGCAGGGTATTGGGTAAATCTTCAAGCGTTGCCTTGTCCCAGCGGTTAATCAGATCGGCTACCAGCGGCACAATACTGACGTTTTCACCATCCACCTGAATACCCAGCTGATAGGCAAAAAAATCATGCCCGCGTTCATGCAAATCAGAATACCAGGTCAACTCATCCGCATTCAGGATTTCTTCCTGCATGGACTCCGTCGCACTTGATCGCCATCCGCTGGCTTGTTCAGGCGCCTTTTGCGCAGATCCGGGTTGAAGACCGGGAATATTCTCCCTCAACTGCAATGCGGTCAAACTCGCAACCGCATGTTCGCAACTTGAACGCGAGGAGCAACTGCAGCGTGAAGGAGTATCGGGCCAGCTGCGCAAATCAATGTGCACATCATAAATCTGGCCTTCAGCGCCTTTCACACGCCCCTTGACCAGTCCATCACTCAACCGGATATTGAGCACATGCCCATGACTGGCAAAATCCTGCCCACGCTTTAGCACAACTGCCGGAAACACGTTGTTCATCCGCAATAGCGCTGTTTTTAACATATCGAAATTAACCTTTATTTTAGCCAAGGAACCATTTTAACTAAAAACAGACGCTTTGGGGTAATTAAATTTTATTCTCCGGTTACACCACGGTATACTACCTTGCATGTACGTCTTGAATCTGTAATACACCATGCGAAAACCGCTTGTCCTGCTCATGGCCCAAATCAACCCTACCGTGGGTGCGATCGAAGCAAATGCTGAAAAAATCATCGACATTATCCACACACATCAGGCAGACCATGATGTCATTATTTTCCCGGAACTGGCCATTACAGGCTATCCACCGGAAGATTTGCTGCTTCGTCAGGAATTGTTCACCCGAGTTGAAACAGCCCTTGAAACGATAAAATCCATCACAAAAAACTGCCATGTTATCGTCGGTCATCCAACACTTGAACACGGACTATGTTACAACTCAGCCAGTGTCATACTAAATGGCAAGTGTATCGCACTCTATCACAAGCAACATTTGCCCAATTACGGCGTATTTGATGAGGAACGCTATTTTGCCAAAGGCGGGCCCGTGCCCTGTCTTGTCGATATCCATGGCTATCGAGCGGGAATATGTATTTGTGAAGACATCTGGCGGCCAGGGCCTGTGGAACAACTGCTCGAGGCAAAAGTCGACATCATGCTTTGTATCAATGCATCACCGTTCGAAAAGGACAAACACGCTGATCGGGAAAAGCTGCTGCGCAATTATGCACAACACGAGCTGGCCATCGTTTATGTCAACCAAATCGGTGGACAGGACGAGATTGTTTTTGATGGCCAGTCAATGGCGCTGGATGGTACCGGCAAGCTTTGCGCACGTGCGCCGGCATTTACCACAGCGTTGCAAACTGTGACGCTGCACGACGGGCAAATGAGCGGTGAAATCACGCCTTTGCTGGAAAAAAATGCCCTGATCTACCAGGCACTGGTGTGTGGTTTGCGAGATTATGTTGAAAAAAATCATTTCCCGGGTGTTCTGCTGGGCTTGTCTGGCGGCATTGACTCCGCGTTAACCCTGGCCATCGCCGTTGACGCACTGGGTGCTGACCGGGTGAAGGCTGTTATGCTGCCCTCCCGTTACACTGCTGTTATCAGTGCGGAAGATGCCATGCAACAGCTCAAGGCATTAAACGTCCGTCACACCACCTTGTCCATTGAACCGGCATTTAACACCTTGTTAACCACTCTGGCACCAGAATTTGCACATCTCTCTCCTGATGTCACCGAGGAGAACATGCAGGCACGCATTCGGGGCATATTGCTGATGGCTTTATCCAATAAAACCGGCAACATGCTGCTGACCACCAGCAACAAGAGTGAAACCGCAGTGGGCTATGCCACGTTATATGGCGATATGTGCGGGGGCTTTGCCGTATTGAAGGACGTGCTGAAAACAATGGTTTACCCGCTGGCCCGCTACCGCAACAGCATCAGCCCGGTTATTCCCGAGCGGGTCCTGCAACGCCCGCCCTCTGCTGAACTGGCCCCCAATCAAACCGATCAGGACAGCCTGCCGGATTATGCCATTCTGGATGCCATCATCTGTGCTTATATGGAAGATCGTCTTGGCGCCGACGAGATCATTGCGCGTGGCTATAAACAAGACGATGTAATGCGCACCATCAAGCTCATCAAGCGCAATGAATACAAACGCCGGCAGTCTGCCCCCGGAGTTAAAATCACAGCTTGCGCATTTGGACGTGACTGGCGCTATCCGTTGACATCGGGGTTTTAATATACAATAATTGGTCACTATTGAATTAAATGTGTCAAAAATACATGGCAAACATATAATGATGAATAGCACGAATACCCCACACATTGCCAGATCAATGTTCAGAACATTAAGCCAGGGCAGACCTGGATCTCAAGCTTTTATCATTAACAAGGCATGGATAGACTTGCAACAAGCATTGACAAAAAGAACCCGGGTTGATGCCCGTTCTGAAGGGTATATCCCAACAGAAAAATTTAATGCTCTTTGCCAAAAGCTGAATCAGTATATCTTTACTGGTCGAAATTTCGATGAAGGTGAAGAAATGTTCATTCGGAACTTGAATTTGTTTGTTGATGAGAAGCTGCGAGAGGCAGGTTTACTGCTGAACAGCGAGCTGGATCCAAATGATATTAGCCGGCAGTTGACCGTTCGACTATGGGGATAGCCTTGATCTTGCAGCCTGGAATACACGAGCAAACCAGATCTACAAATCCCCCCCGCAATCGTTTATAATCCACCTATCTTCCTACCGGCTAAAATAATATCGTGTTTGTCGCTTGCGGAC
The DNA here is from genome assembly GCA_964509745.1 of uncultured Legionella sp. Lineage (GTDB taxonomy): Bacteria > Pseudomonadota > Gammaproteobacteria > Legionellales > Legionellaceae > DDPF01. Next base: position 13,804 of record CAZDYY010000010.1, read on the forward strand.
TGAACCACAAAACTGCCCCCCTGAGCGTGCGTGAAAAAATCGCACTGCCTGTGGCAATGCAAGACACACTGCTGCACAAGCTGGTGGGATTACCTGCAGTTAATGAAGCAGCAATCCTGTCTACCTGCAATCGCACTGAAATCTATTGTGATACAGAAGAACCTGAAGCGATTATTTCCTGGCTGGCGCATGAACATGCCCTCAACCAGGACATCATCGCGCCTTATGTGTATACACACCACGGCGATGAAGGCGTACGTCATGCGCTGCGTGTAGCCAGCGGCCTGGATTCAATGATGGTGGGCGAACCCCAGATTCTTGGGCAAATGAAGCAGGCCTATCAACAGGCTTGTCATGCAGGGACCGTTAAAAACAGCCTTCGCCAGATTTTCCCTTATATTTTCAGTGCCAGCAAACGCATCAGAAATCAAAGCGGCATTGGTCACAATCCTGTTTCGATTGCCTATGCCGCAGTACAACTGACCAGCCAGCTGTTTGCCGATTTTGCATCGTTAAATGTATTGATTATTGGTTCCGGCGACACATCCGCACTGGTAGCAAAATACCTGCGCCAGCAAGGTGTAACACAATTCATGATCGCCAGCCGCACGCAGGAAAATGCCAGACAACTGGCAGATTCATTTGCCGGTGAGGCACTGACCATCGGGGATATTCCACACCGCTTGTCACAGGCCGATATTGTGATTTCAGCCACCGCCTGCCCCCTGCCCTTTATCAGCAAAAGTCTGGTCAAACACGCTCTGGAACAACGCAACAATGCCTCCATGGTATTGCTGGATTTGGCCGTTCCCCGGGACATTGAAGCTGATGTTGCTGAACTTGATGGTGCGCACCTGTATAACCTTGATGACCTGCAAGGCATGATCGAAAAAGGCAAACACGAACGGCAAACAGCTGCTGTTCATGCCGAACAGCTGATTGATGCCGAACTGGACAATTACATCCGCTGGCATCGCTCGTTACGCGCAAAAGATGTCATTTGCGATTATCGCGTACAAATGCAGGATTTGGCGGAGAGTGAATTGCAACGGGCATTACAAAAACTGTCCACCGGCCAATGCCAGTATACCGTCCTGACGGAATTTTCCGAGCGCCTGGTCAAAAAACTCACGCACAGACCCACGGTAGGATTACGCATGGCCGCGCGGGATGAGCGCCATGAAGTGCTTGATCTGGTCCGCTACCTTCTTAATCCTTCGGTTGAACTCACCACCCCATGAAAACTTCACTCAAATTAAAACTTGAACACATGCTCGAACGATTTCAGGAAGTTGGACGCTTGTTGTCTGAAGCATCGGTGATTGCCGATCAAAACCAGTTTAAAGCCCTGTCGAAAGAATATGCCCAGCTTGAACCGGTCGCCTCCTGTTACGAACGCTATATGAGTGCCTGTGAAAACCTTGCATCCCTGCAGGAAATGCGCGACGGGGATGATGCTGAAATGGCGCAAATGGCTGCTGATGAAATGGATGTTGCACAGGAAACGGTAGACAAACTGGATGATGAACTGCAATGGCATCTCATCCCGAAGGATCCTGACGACGAACGCAATGTATATCTTGAAGTCCGTGCCGGCACCGGCGGTGATGAAGCAGCAATTTTTGCCGGTGATCTGTTTCGTATGTACAGCCGCTATGCCGAACATCAGGGATGGCCGCTTGAAATCATCAGTGCCAGTCATGGCGAACATGGCGGTTTTAAGGAAGTGATTGCAAAAATCAGCGGACACAACGTCTATGCCCAGCTAAAATTTGAATCCGGTACTCATCGTGTGCAGCGCGTTCCCGCCACCGAATCACAGGGCCGGG
>CAZDYY010000011.1:0-6800 GCA_964509745.1 uncultured Legionella sp.
ATGCAGGTCAAACGCCTGACCCATCGACCGGCGCGGTCATGACCCCCATCTACGCTACATCCACTTATCAACAATCCGCTCCTGGCGAACATCAGGGTTATGAATACTCGCGGACAAAAAACCCGACACGCAGTGCATATGAAGCCTGCGTTGCCAGCCTGGAATCCGGTCGGCAGGGATTTGCCTTTGCATCCGGGATGGCGGCCATCAATACGGTGATCGATATTCTGGATTCGGGCGATCACATCATCGCCAATGAGGATCTGTATGGCGGCACATACCGTTTGTTTGACAAGGTGAAACCGCGCTCTTCCAAACTGTCATTTTCATTTGTCGACATGAGCAAAATAGCCAACATTGAAGCTGCCATCAAACCCAATACACGCATGCTCTGGCTGGAAACCCCGTCAAACCCCATGCTGAAACTGGCAGATCTATGCAAGATTGCTGATCTGGGTAAACAGTACGGGCTTGTCACCGTGGCTGACAATACCTTCGCAACGCCGTGGATACAACGTCCTCTGGAAGTCGGATTTGATCTCGTCGTGCACTCTGCAACCAAATATTTAAATGGTCACTCGGATGTAATCAGTGGTGTAGTTGTCACTGGTGATAATAACGAACTGGCTGAGAAAATCGGATTTTTACAAAACGCTTGCGGTGCCGTTGCAGGCCCATTTGACAGCTTTTTAGTCCTGCGTGGTTTAAAAACCCTGTCGTTACGTATGCGGCAACATTGTGAGAGCGCGGACCATCTCGCACATTGGCTCGAAGCACAACCAGGTGTTGTCAAAGTCATCTATCCAGGCCTTGTGACCCATCCACAGCATAGACTGGCCAAACAACAAATGCATGCTTTTGGCGGCATGATTTCCATAGTGGTTAAAGGTGGACTTGAAGGCGCAAAACGGTTTTTATCCCGTTGTGAACTGTTTACGCTCGCAGAAAGTCTCGGTGGTGTTGAAAGCCTGATTGAGCATCCGGCCATCATGACCCACGCATCAATCCCTGCGGCTGCACGCAAGGCGCTGGGGATTGATGACGGGTTTATTCGCCTGTCTGTGGGAATCGAGGACGTCCGGGATTTACAGGCTGATCTGGCACATGCATTAAAGTAGATGCATCCTACATATGCTGTCCACCATTCACATCAAGATTCGCTCCTGTTATGAAACTGCTTACAGGTGAAGCCAGAAACGCGACACTTGCAGCAATATCCTCAGGCGATCCAAGGCGTCCTACCGGAATGGCATCAATGATCCCTTTCAATACATCCTCGCGAACTCCGTCCAGCATATGGGTTTTAATGTAGCCAGGAGAAATGGTATTCACTGTAATCCCTTTTCGGGCGACTTCCTGGGCGAGGCTTTTACTGAATCCATATAAAGCAGCCTTGCTCGCAGCATAATTGCATTGGCCGATTTGCCCTTTTTCACCATTAATTGATGAAATGCAAATGATCCGTCCATACCCTCTTTCAAGCATGATGGGCAATACATTGCGTGTCATATTGAATACGCTGGTCAGGTTGGCATCAAGCACATCGTGCCATTGTTCCTGAGACATTTTTTTCAGGCTGGAATCCATTGTCGTTCCTGCGTTATTGACCAGGACGTCAATACGGCCGTATCGTTCATTAACCAGGGTAGCCAGGGCTTCACAATCAGCAAACCGGGTAACATTGGCATACAGGGTTTCAATATTGAAACCTGCCTTGCGCTGGGTCTCTTGCCATTGCCTGGCTTCTTCGTGTTTTCCATCCTTGAAATAAGTAGCGATAACATGATAATCGGCAGATAATTGTTGGCAAATGGCTGTCCCTATTCCACCTGTACCTCCTGTTACAACGGCTACTGGCTTGTCCATAAATACCCTCCGTGTTGGCATATAAATTACTGACGAGATTATTTATAGACTATATTTACCAGGTATGCAATGAAATGAATTACAACTTCCAGCGCTTGTGCAACCACAACCATTGTTCCGGATTTTCCAGAATAATTTGTTCAAGCGCCTGATTATAAGCCAGGGTATTACGATAAATTGATTCCTGAGTGCTGGAGTAATCCTTCCACTCAATGGGTTCACGAAACTCGAGAACGTGACGACCATTGGGCAGTCGATAACCCGCTGCAGGGACGACCGGTACACCGGTATGACGGGATAAACTGGCCAGACTTCGGTATGTGCCAGCCTTTTTACCAAAAAACTCTACGGCAACACCATCACGATTGGCAAGTGACGCGTGTTGATCAAGTACAAATACCACCGCGTGATTTTTTTCCAGTGCATCGCATACCTGCTGCAGTGAGCCTTTTTTTGGGATGACATTCAAACCGGCCTGAAAGTAACGGCGAAACAAAATCTTTTCAAGCATTTTGCTGCCCAGCGTACGACGGATAAAATGAAACTGGCCCTGGAATTGCTTGAAATTCAAAATGCCGCCTAAAGGTGCAAATTCCCAGTTGCCAAAGTGTCCGGTCAGTACAAGCACCCCTTTTCCTTGAGCAGCAACAGCCAGCAAGCGCTCGTAACCAACCACATCAACCCGTTCAGCCAGTTTTTTTTCACTTAAGAAACGCAGATGGATCATTTCCCTGATGGAGGTCGCGAGGTGAGAGTAAAACGCTTTGGCCAGATGCTCCTGTTCCTCACGAGTCAGGACATGATCAAAGACCTGCCTGATATTGTTCATGACTACCGATCGTCGGTAGGGAAGATAGTGATAAATAAAGTTGCCTGTCTTTGAAACAGGCAACTGGTTAATTTTGTTGACCAGCACGTCTCTCATATTGCTTTAATCACAAGACAGGCGTTCATGCTGGCAAAACCGCGATTAATCACCATTGCATAAGGTTTATCATTAGCCATTGGACGTGTTTCACGGCTTGCATCAAGTGTTTCACATCCGGGCGCAAGGGTATCGAGATTGGGAATGCCAGGCACACAATTATCACACAGCGCTTTTGTTGCCAGAACAGTATCCAGAATGCCGGATGCACAAATAGTGTGTCCCATTGACCATTTAAACGCAGTAACAGGGACACCCTGCTTACCAAAAACAGCATGAAAAGCCTGGGCTTCACTGACATCGGATTTCTGATTTCCGTTACCATGGGCAACCAGTAAACCAACCTCAGCGGGTTTGATTTGCTGCTGATCGAGTGTATCCTGAATCAATGAGGCCAGATGAGCACCATCTGCTTCAATAGAAAACAGCCCGGCAGCTTCAGTTGCAGAGCCTCCGCTAACAATCTCGGCATAACATGTCGCGCCGCGTGCGCGGGCACTGGCTTCGCTTTCCAGAATCAGTGCCGCAGCACCCTCACCCATGATCGTGCCATCATGATCACCATCAAATGGCTTTAAATGTTTTGCACTGATGACACCGAGCTTTTCGTAATAAAACAACGCCTGTGGCTCAGTGCCCACATCATACGAAACCACAACCGCACGTTCAGCCTGACCTTCCCTGATTGAATGCCACGCCTCAATAATCGCCTGCATGCCCCCGACAACATGATTGGCGACGTTATGATTGACGCCCTTGAAATTATAGGTAATCCCGGTATAGGCCAGAACATTGTTGGGTAAAATTCGCAGTAACCACGTCGGGTGAACTTCATTGAACAGTTGTCCGGCAAATTTCTGCATATTGCCGTCTGTTTTGGCAATCAATGGCAGAAAGTCATATTGCTGATAATATTTATTGCCCGGTGAACCAACAAAAACACCTGTTTCGTCATTAAACACGTCGGTTGACTCAAGGGTGTCGCGCCAGGTCATCAGCTGGCTGTGTTGCACTGCCTGCATTGCTGCGTTAATGCCCAACACATCCTGACGGGAAATGGATTTTAGCAATTTACGATCGGGCAACATTTTACCCGGTTGATAATCTTTCAATTCCCCACCCAGACGACAAGTCCATGAAGAAAGATTCCATTGCCTGATTTCATCAATACCACTTTCACCAGCAAGTACTGCTTTCCAGGTTTCGTCTGCTGTAGCACCTGAAGCGGTTAATGCGCTGAGCCCGGTAATAAAAACGCGATTACTCATTTTGATACTCCAAACTCAGGGTGTTTAAATAGCAGAGAGCTGTTTGAACCACCAAATCCAAACGAATTGGACAATACAACACCGACCGATTTTTCACGGGGACCTTCCGTCACATAATCCAGATCACATTCTGGATCAGGCGTGGTCAGGTTGGCTGTCATTGGAATGTGGGCGTGATGAATGGCCATCACGGAAATCACCGCTTCCAGTGCGCCGGCAGCAGCAATCAGGTGCCCGGTCTGACTCTTGGTGGAACTGACAGGTACTGTGTATGCCTGATCGCCAAAAGCTGCCTTGATGGCGTTGGTCTCGCTCAAGTCATTCATTTTGGTTGAGGTGCCATGGGCATTAATATAATCGACATCAGCGGGTTTGACGCCAGCATCCTGCAAGGCACGCTCAATTGCCTGCAAGGCTCCGTCACCATTGGGATGTGAATCAGTGATTCGATAAGAGCTCAGCGTATTCCCTTCTCCGGCCAGCTCAGCATAAATACGTGCGCCACGTGCTTTTGCCTTGCTCCACTCCTCAAGGATTAAAAATGCTGCCCCTTCTCCGAGTACAAAGCCATTACGAGTGCCGTCAAATGGACGGCTTGCTGTATGTGGTGTGTCATTGTATGTAGATAACGCACCCAGCAGACAAAAACTCGATACACCCAGTGGGCTAATCATTGAGTCAAAACCACCGGCCAGCATGTAATCAGCATCACCGCGCCGGATTACGTTCAGCGCAAGGCCCAGTGCCTGACCACCTGAAGCACAGGCGGTATGTACGGATGTAGCATAGCCTTCAATGCCAAACTGTTGAATCAACAGGGATAACCCGGTATTTGAAGTGGTTTTGCCAAAATCAAGCAGCTGGTGAAAATTACCCGCTTCAGCCTGTAATCGAGTCCAGTCAACTTCACCACCGCTTGCACAGGCTCGTTGAAAGCGTTGTAAATATTCAAACTCAGCTGTCATCATACCACTTCCGGCAACCACGCCCCAGCGTGACGCGGTTTGTTTGTCAGGAGCAATACCTGCGTCGGTAAACGCCTGCAAAGCCGCATCCAGAGCGAATTCAGTCAGCGGCATTGCGTAACGGTTATATTTGGTAGCTAATTCGGCAGCCGGTTTGAATTGTTTGACTTCAGCCGCAATTCGGGCAGGAAATCCGCTGGCATCAAATTGTCTGATTTCAGCAATCCCGGATTTTTTTGCCAGCAAACTGGACCATGTGGATTGCACGTCATTACCCAGTGGGGAAACAACACCCAGTCCTGTAATTGCAACTCGCCTTTTAGCATTCATTATTTATTACCTTTTGCAGTCATCACAACATCCAGCACACAAACCCGTTTTCCATCCACTTCACTTCTGAAATTAAGGATTAATTCATTATCATCATGCGATTTAACGGTTACATGGGAAACAAGAACATCACCCGGAAGAACAAACACATTCATCTTGATTTTACGCAGTTCCTGCACTTGATATTGCTGTTTATATTGCGCAAGTGAGACAAATTCCCGGGCCAGATTAAGCTTGCATTCGAGCAGGACGGTCATTGGTAACACAGGTTTGTTGGGAAAGTGATCTGGAAACCAGGGGGCTGCACGGGTGATTCGTTTTTCAGCGCTCATCCTGATGCCAGGTTCGATGGCAAGAATATGATCGAAAAGCATGGGCATCACTGCTGGCGAACCTGCCGCTGGCTGCAGAGGATCCTGACGAATTCCACTGGCTGGTTCAACAAGGTCACCGGGCCGATTGATTTCGTCAAATTGACTGCGAATACTGTTCTGGTCAATGAAGTCTTCCATGGGCAACAAAGGCCCCAGTGCGCCATCAATGCTGAATACGACATCATCACCGGCGCGGGCAACACTGTGATACTGCACAGCCGTATCATCAAGTGCATCAATGAATGATTCGAGCAGTAACGTTTCACCAATATATGCCGGACGATGCAAGCGCGCACTGGATACAACACCGGCAACCGGACGCCGTGTGAAATGATTGCTGCTCATCACATTCCACGCCGCAAGTTGCCCCAGGGTTTCACCAATCAATGAGGGAATAAAGCATAACCTGCCTTGATCATCATGGCACAGCCAGGTGTCATCACGGGTGATATGTTTTATGCCACGCACATATTCGCCTGGCACCAGGTGCAAAATCCTGTCAACAAATAAAAAGCGCATCAGGCAATGGCTTCACGCGCACTTTTTTCGCTTACTGCTGCAACAATTAACTTGCAGAACGTGCCGACGGTAAACAACATCGGGATTTCATTCAGTTTCATGCTGTCTTTAAAGTGTTCGGCAGGTACTTCACTCAAATAGTTCTTCAATGCAGCCATACCGCGCTCAGTCAGCACGCCACCTTTTTCAAATTCTTCTTCAGACAAATCGCCGCGGGCATTCTTTTCCAGCTGACCACGTGGAATTTTGATCCCGAATTCTTTTTCCAGCTGAAAAACCAAATCCAGAAAATCGATCGATTCAGCACCCAGATCAACAATTAAACGACTGTTCAATGCGATTTCGTCTTCATCAATAACCAGTACATCAGCAATAATTTCTCTGACTTTAGGATATACGCTATCTATATTCATCATGCACCCTCGGAATTAACTGTTTCAAAATGACGTCGATTGTATCATATGTATCGCGCTTAATTCTATCTGTTCTTCGCCAAATATTTGTCCAGAGCATTGGCAAAACGCTGAACTTCCTTTGGTCCAAAAGCAGCGGG
>CAZDYY010000011.1:6810-14128 GCA_964509745.1 uncultured Legionella sp.
CGCCTCTCAATGTTTCATTCAAATTACGCTGGCCAAGCAATTGTTTGATATTGTTTTCAGAATATAATTCTCCACGTGGATTCAGGGCAAGACCACCTTTGGTCACCACATCATCAGCCAGCGGAATATCTGCAGTAATCACCAGATCACCTGCCTGCATGTTATCGACGATGTGTTTATCGGCAACATCAAACCCGGAACCTACCTGATTTCGTTTAATAAAAGGCGATGCTGGAGTGTGCAAGGCATGATTTGAAACAACAATCAACAGGGTTTTGGTACGAATGGCCGTACGAAACAGTATTTCCTTAATCGGTTTCGGACACGCATCACCATCCATCCAGATTTGCATAAACTTACCCTACAACGCTGTAACCAGCATCAACAAACAGGGTATGTCCCTTGATCATCCAGGCCTCTGGCAGACACAACAAATAGATGGTATCAGCCACGTCTTCAGGGGTAAGCGGCCTGCCGGCAAGGGATGTTTCCTGATATTCATCAAGTAACTGCTGGCGATTGGGGAGTGCTTCAGTGCATCGGTATCCACGACACCGGCTGATACTGTATTCGCACTGATACCATATTCAGCCAGCTCAAGGCTCAGTGACCGGACCAGTGCCTCAAGAGCGGCCTTTGACGCACCAATAAATGCATAATTCGGAATCGCACGAGAAGCTCCAAGGCTTGATAATGCTACCACCCGACTGCCATGTGGCATCAATTCCCGACCTTCGCTCACCAGGTGATTCAAAGCCAGCGCATTGGTTTCCATGCACCAGCGCCAGTGTTTGGTCGACATTTTCAGCGCAGGTTTTAACACACCACTCGCGGCGTTGCTAATCAGGAAATCCAGTTTGTCGAAATGCTCACGAAATTGCCTGAACAGATCCTTAACCGACTGGTGATCCGCAACATTAGCCTGAAAAGCCACAGCACGACGTCCCAACGCCTGAATTTCATCAACCAGTAATGTTGCTTCATCAGAACTATTGTAATAAACAATCGCAATATCACAGCCCGCATTAGCCAGTTTTAAGGCTGTGGCTTTACCAATACCCCGGGCACCACCGGTGATTAATGCGACTTTGTTTTCCAGTATTAAACTCATTATCAATTGACCTGTTTCATTGTCGTACCGGGACGACGAGTTGTTAAAATGTGTGTGAAATTACCGTGATTCGATAAATGTGTCAATCTAGCCCTGCCCTTCCAGCCATGTCTTTCATCGATGAAACCCTTGTCTCAACCCCTCAATCTTTGTACCATCTGCAGATTGTATTTCGGACTGGATCATAATGAAGCAATCCTGGTTGAACCGTGTTTTCCCCATTGCAGCGATATTCTCATTCCGTATGCTGGGGTTGTTTATGTTAATTCCGGTATTTAGCGTCTATGCAAAAAACCTGACCAGTGCTACTCCTGCTCTGATAGGCATAGCGCTGGGCAGCTATGGCTTGAGCCAGGGTTTATTGCAAATTCCATTCGGCATGCTGTCGGATCGATTTGGCAGAAAACCGATGATCACCCTGGGGTTATTGCTCTTTGCCGCAGGTAGTTTGCTGGGCGCATACACGGATTCAATTTATGGCATGATTTTTGCCAGAGCATTGCAGGGAACCGGTGCCATTGGCAGTGTGTTAATTGCCTTGCTGGCTGATTTAACCCCTGATGAACACCGCACCAAAAGCATGGCAGTAATAGGTGTAACAATTGGTATGTCGTTTAGTCTGGCCATGGTCATCAGCCCTGCCATCACACAACGGTTTGGTCTGGCAGGTATCTTTTATCTGACAGCCCTGCTGGCCGTTACCGGATTATTTATATTGCATAAAACTGTCCCCACCCCGAAAAAATCTCCGTTTCACCTTGATAGCGAGGTGAATCCGGCGACGTTTTGGTCAGTGCTTGGAAATGCACATCTGCAACGCCTCAATGCCGGTATCTTTTTTCTGCATCTCATCCTGACCGCTACATTTTTTGCTATCCCGCTCATCTTGCAACAACAAATCAGTCTGGGGCATCTGACACAATCATGGCATTTTTATTTTCCGTTGATGATTTGCGCATTTCTTGCCATGGTGCCTTTCATTATGCTGTCAGAAAAAAAGCAAAAAATTAAACCGGTTTTCCTGGTATCTGTTGCCGTGATCGGAATATCCCAGTTTGTTCTCGCTCTGACTTATCATCACTGGCTCAGTGTTTGTGGCTTCATGTTTACCTATTTTGCTGCGTTCAATATACTTGAAGCCAGTTTGCCTTCACTGGTATCCAGACAATCCGGCGCCAATAGCAAGGGTACTGCCATGGGGATTTATTCCAGCTGCCAGTTTCTGGGAATTTTCGCCGGTGGTGCATTATCCGGGGTTATTTTCCAGTCATTGGGTGCCAGTGGCATCTTCATGATAAATAGCGGGATTGCCCTGCTCTGGTTATTGATTGCCGTCTGGATGAAGCCCAATCTTTACCAGTTAACCCTGATTATTCCTTATGCGGATCATCTTCCGGACATCAATAAACTGCTCGCTCTGCCGGGTGTTGATGAGGCAGTGATTTCACAGGAAGAGAAAGTGATTTATCTGCGTATTAACAAGATGACTTACAAAACCGGCAGCGTTGAAGCCTTGTCAGGATCCTGATACTATTTTACCAGGACCGCATGCGTCTATTGGCATGTTGTCTTGTCCAAACTCAAAGACTATCGCAACAGGAGTAATATAATGGCACGTGGAATTAACAAGGTTATACTGGTTGGTAATGTTGGCGGCGATCCGGAAGTTCGCTATATGCCCAACGGCAACGCTGTTGCCACCCTTTCAGTTGCAACCAGCGAAACATGGAAAGACAAGGACACCGGCAACAAACAGGAAAGAACTGAATGGCACCGTGTAGTTTGTTTTAATCGACTGGGTGAAATTGCTGGTGAATATATTCGCAAAGGTTCGAAACTCTACGTCGAAGGCAGCCTGCGCACCCGTAAATGGCAGGATCAGCAAGGCCAGGATCGCTATACCACAGAAATCGTCGCATCAGACATTCAAATGCTCGATGGCAAAACCCAGGGGGCAGGTTTTGACGCTCCACTAGCGTCACAACAGGAATCGCAAGGCAGTGCCCGCAAACCACAGCAACAGCAACAGCAACAATATTCAGCTCAGGCATCACAAACCGCAGCACAGGAAGCGTTTGATGAACTGGATGATGATATTCCGTTTTAACGGTATTGAAAACCCGCATCAAGCGGGTTTTTTTTCGCGCTGAAAATATCTGTAGCGCAAGAAAATCATCCATAATATAATCACTCCGTCTAAATCAAGGAGTTAATTGTGAAAAATCGTCTGGTTATGCAAAAAAAGATCATCGCAGCAGCACTTGTTCTGGCGTTTCAAGGGGCATATGCGGACGCAAGTGATTTCACTATCTGTCCTCCGGTTGAAATGCTCAAGGCTTTCGATGCGGATTATACCGAGGTTTTTCCCACCGGGTTTGACAGTCATACTCATACCATGAACATGTCCGTGTTAAAAAAGCGCTGGATGGAGTTTGGGTCGCTGAACTTTGTTTTGTCTGTTGTCCCCGTTAGTGAAGGACAGGACGCGGAAATCATTGCCGGATCCCTGACGGAAAATCTGCAAGCCGATTACGAAACACCCGTCATGTTTCGCGTGGACAAGCACATGTCTTTCCCGATGTGCTCCTATTCGCTGGCAGGCAATGATCAAGTCAAGGCTACAGTATTTTATATCGATGGCGACAGACCGAATCCATTTGTTAAATAAACTACCGAACGTCATCCCTTGTTGTACCAGGGATGGCGGTAAATCGGGGATTTTATCCTGAACTCGAGTTTGTGCTAACATGATTGCAATTAAACTCACCAATCCTGCCACATGCAATTAAAAACATTACGCATCGCCACACGACAAAGCCCGCTGGCTCTATGGCAAGCCAATCATATCAAGACTATTCTTCTGCAACACTGGCCAGAATTAACGATTGAACTGGTGCCCATGTTAACGTCCGGCGATAAATTTCTTAAAGACAAACTTCAGACCATGGGTGGCAAAGGCCTGTTTGTGAAGGAACTTGAGGAAGCACTGCTGGATGGACGGGCAGATATTGCTGTGCATTCGATGAAGGATGTCCCTGTCTCATTTCCTGATGGGTTGTCTTTTGCAGCTGTTTGTTTACGGGATAATCCATACGATGCCTTGATTAGTTCATCATATCCTGACCTGAGCGCTCTGCCACAAGGAGCAAGGGTTGGCACGATCAGTTTGCGCCGTCAATCCCAACTGTTAGCTATTCGTCCTGATTTAGTCATGCTGCCATTGCGCGGCAACATCCAGACACGACTGGGCAAGATGGAAACCGGGGAATATGATGCAATCGTACTGGCTGTGGCGGGACTTGAGCGTATGGGGCTACAACACATGATCACAGAAATACTTGATTCTGACATCATGCTGCCCGCCTGCGGCCAGGGAGCCCTGGGCATTGAGTGCCGGACAGATGATAACGATGTGCTCAACTGCATAGCGCCCCTGAATGATCCCTTGACAGCTTTGTGTGTACATAGTGAACGGCACGTCAATGCCATGCTGGGTGGAAACTGCCATGTTCCTGTTGCGGTATTCTGTATGCCGGAGAATCATGCGCAGATTCACCTGCGTGCCCGGGTGGCCACAGCAAACGGCAGCACCATGATTGAAGACGAACGGCGCGGGCATCAACAAGACGCGATGATACTGGCTGAACAATGCGCACAAACGTTATTGGCAAATGGTGCGGCTGATTTGATTGCCTCAACATGAAAGGCCTGCGCGTTCTCAATACACGCCCCATCCACCAGAGTGCCAGACTAAATCAGGCTATTCTTGATGCAGGGGGTATTCCCGTCGGCTTTCCGGCCCTTGCCATCCATGCAACGGAGCTAAACTGGCTGTCAGAACTGCCTGATTTGGCAACGATAGATCAGGCTGTATTCACCAGCGCAAATGCCGTGCAGTATTTTTTTGCAGCAGTGAAAGCATGGCCCGCGACAATCAACGTCATTGCGGTTGGCAGCGCCACTGCGGCTGCCCTGCAGCAACATGGTATCCAGGTGCATCATGTTCCAGACATTGCTGACAGTGAACATTTGCTTGCGCTGGATTGCCTTCAATCAGTACACAAGCAAACTATTCTGTTAATCAAGGGCCGTGACGGCAGGCCCTTGATAGCTGAAACATTGACATCACGCGGCGCAAGAATCATTCCTGTCCCGGTTTATCAACGGGATCTGCCTGCAGTTTCGCAAGAAGTTATTGATTCACTGTGGCAAGACACCGCTGTGGATATTATACTGTTTACAAGCGAGCAAGCGATGCACAATTTATTTGCGCTGCTTCCGGAAGAAGGTCGGTCCTGGTTGCGCAATATGCCTTGTCTGGTGATAGGTAACCGTCTTGCGGATGCTGCCTCGGCACTGGGGATTAAAACCATCCTGACCTGCCAGCATGACAAGATAATGGACGCACTTAATGATTTCAACAAGGAGTAATGCATGACGACCCGCAATGACGCCGAGACATCCTTGTCATCGACTCAACGCAAGACAGAAAAACCTCGCTCAAGCGTGACAGCCCTTCTGGTTAACATACTGTTTGCATTGCTGATTACAGCAGGTCTTGCCTTTGCCCTGTACCGCAACATGCAACTGGACACACAACTGCAGTCCCTGATTACAGAATCTGCCACACTGCAACAACAACAAACCGATAACAAAGCCCGACTGGATGCTGCACTACAGGATGTTAACCAGCAACAAGCCCAGGCTGACAACCGGCTGACGGCAATACAAAAAACATTATCTTCTGCCCTGCAGGAACGCTGGTATCAAAACAATGAATGGTTATTGCTCAAGGCACGCTACTACCTTGAACTCGCAGGAATCAATGCCCACTGGAGCGACAACCCGCAAACAACCATTGCACTCTTGCAACAGGCCGATGATCTGCTGGTTAATCTCCATGAACCGGAACTTTTTCGACCAGACAAGCCATAGCAAAGGAAATGGCATCGGTCCAGGCTATTGTACCCACTGACATTGCCGGTATGCTGGCAAAACTGGATGCAGCACAAAAACAGGTGGCCAGCCTGTCTTCGAAAAATCCGGTTAATCCGTCAGAAACGACTCCAGCAAAACATTTAAACAACACGCAACAAGACGGCTGGAGCAGGCATTTGCAAAGCAGCATGCAAATATTGGAAAAACTCGTCATTATCCGTCACCACGACAAATCCATACAACCCATGCTCTCACCAGAGTATGAAGCCATCTTGCGGGAAACGATTATCCTGAATCTTCAGGAAGCACAATGGGCTGTTATCCAGCATAACGACGATGTGTTCAAGCTCGCCTTGACCCAGGCTATCGACCATATCAAGCGCGGATTTGATCTGAATACAGAGAGCACGCGGGCACTGATCAAACAACTGGACGATTTACAGCAAACCCGGCTGCAGTCACAACAATCAGAACCAGGTGAGTCATTACAATTGCTGAATCAGATCATCAATTCACGAAAAATCACTCCGCCAGCCGTAACAAAAGAACCTGCGCCCCAGCCTGTGGAGCCCGTCCAGAAAGCAGAACCCGAAGCAGCTCCAGTAACGTCACCCGAGCCCCAAAAAACCGTAAAGGCAGTTAAAAAACGTGCGTCCGGAAAAATCAATGCCGCTGGCAGAGGAGCTCACTGATGATCATTCGAACCCTGCAAATCTTTGCCATCCTGCTGGTGTCGGTATGGCTGGGCGTACAGTTATATCAGGATCCGGGTTATTTGTTGATCGCCATGCATCAGTGGACCATTGAAACAACGCTGGGAGTCGCTATCCCGGGCCTTATTCTGTTATTCCTGATCGTGCATGCATTGCTGCTCTTGTTGCACTGGGTGATGCATATCCCCGGCTCATGGAAAATCTGGCAAGCCAGGCGCCGCGTGCATAACGCGCAGGAAAAAACCATGCAAGGCCTGATAGAATTCAGTGAAGGCCACTGGTTGCAGGCCAAAAATCATTTGATCAACGCGCTGCCGGATACAGAAACACCGTTGCTCAATTACCTGACCGCCGCCCGTGCTGCCCAGGAAATGGGGGACAGTAAACTACGCGATGACTATTTGCGCCAGGCTCAACAATCAATGCCAGAAGCAAAAATTGCGGTTGAGTTAACCCAGGCACATTTGCAACTGGCCAATCGACAATGGGAACAGGCACTGGCGACGCTGCGTCATTTACAGGATTTAGCGCCCCAGCATCCTTATGTATTAAAATT
>CAZDYY010000012.1:0-14087 GCA_964509745.1 uncultured Legionella sp.
TTTTTATCCCGCCAGGGTTCCAGCGCTTTGAACACCCCCGGTATCGATCGCAGATACAGGGATATCCCGGTCTGGCCAAGTTTTTTCCCCACACTCTCAAGCACCATGGTAAACGCTTTGTTTTTTAACAGCGGCCCAAATGAATCCAGACACTGGCCAACGGTAACCGTATCCATTTTAAAATCATTAACCAGAAACGTCACAGCCACGTCAAAATCACTGACCACATTGTTCAACCCGGCCAGGATTTGTAAATATTCCGACTCGGAATTTTCAAACAACTTTTTCAACATGCTGCCAAATGCAGGCACCAAAATATAATTGATGATAAAAGGCACCGGACCCTTGAATAATATTGATGCATAGTTCAGCGGCATCAACACCATTTGCAGCCGGTCATACCACAGCTTGATCGCGTCAAGATTAAACTGTGGCAGGGATATTTGATCCCATTGTTGTTCATCACGCAGCTGTTCACTGGTCCGTGTCACATAATCATTGACAAATGCAGTCAACGATTCAACCGGTACAAAGGAACCCACCACCCTGATCTCATGGCACTGATTAATCAGTTCCAGCACTTGCGTTCTGGCTACTTCAATTCCTGCCACGGCCTGGTCCGGATTCAGCTTCAGGCGCTTTTGCATTAACAGACCAAGACAGCGTTTAAATCCAAATCCAGGACGTTCTTCAAACCAGGGTTCAAAGTTATTCTGCAAATCATCCACCAGAACAAACAACGTCTGCATGTTCTGGTGTCCGGCAAATTTCCACGCCGTGGACAACAGCTCGCCAAGAATGGACAAGTCTCGTGCCTCAAGTCCGTATAATGCTGTTAATCCTGTGATATTCTCCAGCGGGATGAGTGGTTCCACCGCTTTAAATCTCTCGAATTTATCCCTGGGAAGCCAGTTCTCCAGACATCGTTGAAATTCCACGACCCGTGCTTCAAGAAACCTGTCGATCCCGACCTCATCCAGACCGGACTTATCCCCCAGAAGCGCCAGATAATGCCGTTCTGTACTGTCATTAAAATCACGCAGCGCAACCATAAAATCCATGCGTGGAATCAATGTCGAACCGCGACCAAACTGACGTACCAGTATTCGATCTGCATGTAATTTCAAGCCAAAAAAGTGATGATTGACAATGTAATCACGCGCTTCTTCCAGCAAACGCATTTTCAGCCGCTCCTGCTGCTGTTTCAGGCTGATCATCTGGCGATGTGTTTTAAATCGCTCCTCAATATCCACCACGGCACTGCTTTCCAGCCCCATGGATTCCACGTTAATCACCGAAACAAACATCCCGGGCTTGCCATCGCGGGAAGGCCTTCCACCAATTTGCCCATACTCACTATCCGTCACATCGGTACACATATTAATGCAGAACAAACCGGCTGGATGTCGGGGATCAATGTCTGTGCCCCGCGAGAGGCTTCGGGTGGCAACCGTAATGACGTTTCGCTGCCCGGCTCTGTGAATGATCTGCCCCTCGCCCCGGCCCGGATTATCACCACAATAACGCTGGATGGTCCACCCGGGTTGGCTGGCTCCTAAATAATCAGCAACCTGCATGGTTTCCCTGGGTGAACTGGTAATGATTAATATTGGCTGACTGGGCTCCTCGCCTTGTTGTCCCGGAAGCGGCAATCCACGCTTGTATGCCTGGACAAGCTTCAGCACCTGCAATTTCTGCGCCTCAAAGCCCAGGGCAGGAATGATTCCCAAATACTGGCAACGATCATCATGAAACGTGGGAAAGGTAAACACACGCATGTCATTCAGATCTGCAAACTCCTTGCGCTCAATCAGCGAGCCAGGCGTACCGGTCAATCCGACAATGCGGCCACCCGGCAGCCGATGATGATCAAAGAAATTTTTGACACTGATCACCATCAGCGTTTCACCATCCGGTTCCATTTCAAATTCGCATTGTGGCGATCCAAGCAAAATATGCAGCATGGTCTGTACGCCACCTGTAAAGCTAATCCGCATATCAGGCCGGCTGGTACTCGCAAGAATGGGGGCTGCATACCAGTATTTACCCTTGCGCATGAACATGAAGTCAACATTCACGCCATCCTTCAATGCATGAGTTTTCAAAGCGGATTCAATATATGTTTCAAGCAATTTGTCTGGCACACGATCAATTAATTGACTCAACGCCTCATCAGGATTTCGAAATAACAGGTAATTTCTGAAATTGGCAATGTGCTCTTGCTTGCTGCGTGGATTATTTACAAAAAGCTCTTGTTCAAGAACGAAATCCAGCAAGGCTTTAAAAATTTTCGTCCATGATTGGGTATCATGCAGCATTTGATTGATCGATGCGGACAGGCGACATTGCACGGTGGTGGTTAGTTTGGCATCAATCTCATCGCAAACCAGGGTACTGGCTGGCAAACGCCGTCCATCCAGCAGCATTTGCGCATCAAACAGGATAAAGCCGTCTACGGTGCCATGATTAACGCCGTTCTGGACAAAATCAGACCATTCGCTTTGGGGGTCAATGATCTTGCTGCCGCAGGCAATATTCAAATACTGGTAAAATCGCCTGAATTTATTGATGCCTTCATAGGCCAGTTGCTCGTTTTCTGTAGGAATGAGCACCGGTTTTTTGTCACGAAACAGAAACAATACCCCCAGCAACTCCGCAGAGATACTTTTCCCTTCCCCGGTTTTAACCCCATCAATAAGATGACCTTTCTGATTCAGTGTGAAAAGTACCGTTAAAATCTGGGTATAGCGCGGAAACTTTTTTGTGGTCCTGTACAAGGCTTCACAACAAAGAGCCAGCAGCATTAATTCATATTGATGTTTCTCGCCTTTTCCTTGCAGTTTTCCTTTCAGATGTTCAACCAGAACGGGAAATTGCTGGCCGCTGAGTTTACCCAGGGTAAATTCTGTTTTCCTGCCCTGTGCATCCTGATCTATCAAGACCGGATTCAGCTGCATATAAGACATCATGGTAACAAAGTCATCACGCAATGTTTTCTGCATGCTGGCATCCAGCGCTACCCCGTCTTCACTGTCCGGGGTGTTATACCGGATCTGTGCAATTTTTTTATCGACCAGATCGATATCATAAGCAAATCGCTCAAGGTTTCGGGAATATAAACCGGATTCGTATTGTGCTACGGATTCAGGGATAGGCTCGCTATCCAGCAACATCAAAACATCATCACTGGTTATCCAGTTCAAATCGATCAAGCTGGTGAGTGTCTCAATGGTTTTCCCGGGCAATGCTTGCAGAATTTCAAGCCTGTCAACGACAGCCTGGGTATCTACCCATACATTTTCCAGATCAGGAGAGGTGTATCCGATAATGGATAAAACAGAGGCGGCCTGCTCCGGGGTCATGTCCTCCAGGGCTTCGGTGATATCTTCAAAATCACACCCCGGGTTTTCCAATAAACATAATTCAATAAACGACACAGGACAATCAAAACGTTCGATTAACCGGGCAATGGACTGAAGTTGCAACGCACTGAAGTGAAAGCGGTATTGAGTAAATACTCCGGCTCCTCTATCTTCCGGGCCAAGTAAATGCCACCCCTCCCGGGTATTCATCTGCTGCAAGATAACCGCCATGGTTTCAACTGCAACCTCGCCCTCAAGTGCCAGCAATATTTCAGCCAAACCAAACACCCGGGTGAGCAGTTCCTTGTTCAGGGCCGTTTTGCAATGATGATCCACCACACTGTCCAGCAACGGCTGCGCTTTTTCTACCAGCGTCACCATGTCTTTTCGCTGTGCGATTGTTTCTAGAAAATCAAGCACTGTATCAAGAGGAACCGTCCGGTTTGAAAACAACCCTGTCAAACGCATCGCGGTATCAAGATGCCCGGATTTTTCAAAAATTACCTTGTATGCCAAATGAATTTTTAACGGATCTTTTCCCATGATCGTTACATATTGTTCGACAAACACCTCAATTTTCGGAAAATCATGAATAAACGCTGCCAGATTGATCTGCGGGTAGACATACTTCACCAGCATGCCAAACAAAATTCTGGCATGACGATTGCGCATATCGGGCGTCATATCCAGAGAGGCGAAACAGGCATGAATACTGATTTGCATCAATCGATGCGCCAAATCAACGTCATTGTTCAGCAAGGGAGCCAGTGACTCGATTTTATCCCGGTTTAGCAACACAAACCGGACCAGTTTATTTTGATCAAATTTCTGCAGTAAAACATTCGGTGCAGGCTGGCTTGTATCCTTCATTAATTCATTTGCCCTGCACAAGGTCCACAATGTGGTTGTACCCTTGTTCTCATCCCGCGGTATCTGGTCATATATTGCAAAAAATTCCCGCAGGCAAATATCCAGCGATTTGGGATTTAATCCACGCTCGCCATAGAATTGTTTTATTTCCCGCTCGAACTTTCTGCGATCCAGTTGAGGGAGATAATGATCTCCGGTTGTGGTGAGAATGGCATAACCAAACACCAGTTCCTCAATACAGCGGCGATTTGGATGAATATTGGTACAATATTGCTCAAACATCGACCGGTAATACATCAAGTCTTCACGCAGGGTTTGTGTGCCAAGATAGCGAAACAAGATGCATTTTAATCCGGGATCACCTGGAGAATGTGTCTTCAATATCCCTGACAGCTCATCATAAGTGACCGAATAACGTGCTGTATCCGGATTAAATGCACCCGAATGCAGCTGCATTTCCTGACAAACCACCTTAAAGCCATTATGTTCTTGCGCATAGGGTGCATCCAGCTGCAGCAGTGACAGTCCGTGATTTTCTTTCAGCTGCTCGTACAGGTTATGATTGGCTATAGCACGATCAATATGTTTTTCAAGCTGAGTAAAAAATCTACTCGCCAGTCTCATTTCACCCAGTGCAAACCCTTCATCAGATACCAGATGTTCAACCAGGCTTTCCATCAGCTTATGTGCTTCATTTTCCTGATGCCCGACATAGATCAAACATTTTGCAAAAAGCCTGCGCCAGTATTTATCCAGCCAGGCCAGATCAAGTAAACCACTATCAAAAAAATCGTCCAATGTCTTGAGATTCATACCATTTTTAGCAGCAAACAACAAAAAATGGTGACAAAATGTTTCAAACGCCGGGCAGGCTTGTTTTGATTCAATGGTGGGAGTACGAACAGACAACTGAATAAACGGATCATTCGAGCTGATGTTTTTTATAGACAATACGCTATTCGCATATTTAACATAGATCGTATAGAAATTTTTCAAAAGATTGCGAGACTCCAGAAAGAGCAATAATTTAAAAAA
The DNA here is from genome assembly GCA_964509745.1 of uncultured Legionella sp. Taxonomy (GTDB): domain Bacteria; phylum Pseudomonadota; class Gammaproteobacteria; order Legionellales; family Legionellaceae; genus DDPF01. Next base: position 5,268 of record CAZDYY010000012.1, read on the forward strand.
ATCCTCCAGTGTTTCTTTGTAGCCCAGCATAGGTAATTGCACCAGGATTTTAAGATTATCTGCTGTGTGCTCATCAAATTTTGAGATAAATTTTTCGATTATTCTGACGTAGTCTTGATTATCACCAAAATAAATGCGTACCAAATCAACAAATTTCGTTTCAAGTTCCTGTATCTCCTCTGCTGAATACTTATTGGAAGGCTTGAATACGCTTAACAAGGATTCAGCCAGCTCAATACGTCTGGTTCGTTCATCAGATTCCAGATCAAACAAGGATTGCTCTGTTAATAAAACGTAATATTCCGCAGCATCTCGCCAGCCTGAAGACCTTTGGCAAGACTCGGGTGATTCCAGGTCTTGTATCACAGAAAGGGGTGATAATGGATAATAATGACGAAAGCTGTCTTCCAAATCAGGCTCATATTGATACCGGATTAAACAGCGCTGCCCAAGTATTGGAATCTGACTGGCATTGACTTTATCAGGGTTTAAACCATCAACCAGTACCCATACACGTCTTTTCAAATAATCCGCGGCACTCGGATCAATCATATCAAAAGAATAATTTGGCAAGTAAGTGAGACGTGGTTTTCCATCAATATAGGCACAACCGACACCAAAAATCCTCGCTACAAGTTTTGTTCTGAATTCTTCATCATGGGCTATGTTCTCAAAAAATCGCTGATGGGTATTTTGATAATGCTGCGTCTCCAATCCACTCAAAACCAAAGACTGCTTTGGCGTCTCGAGAATTTTGACAGCATGACCCCGCAGTATATTGCTAAAGCTGTCAAACGTTTCCCAGGGAATCCATAATTTAAACCCGCTGGATTGTTCCAGAGCCAACTGTTGCTGTTGAGACAGATGTTGTTGCTGGCTTATCTCCTCACTTTGACTGAGCTCCTGGGTTTGGCTGAGTGATTGATCCTGATTTACGTCCTGATTCTGCTGGATTGTCTGTGACTGATTGACTTGTTGTGTCAGCGACAACCCTACCTTCGCTTTCAGTGCCTGCTGGCTTAATTGATTGATTTCCCATGCATCGACCGCACGCTCTTTGCTGATAATATACGCACCGGGTTTGCGCACAGGTTTGGCAGCGACATGCTGTGTCTGAATGTTTTTTTTGATGGTATCAAACCAGCATTGATTTGCTGTTGATTTCTGAAGATTACGAAATACATTCGAAAACAGTGTTCAATCGGACAGATAATATCCTGCTTCATGTGCCAGCAAACTAAAACCGTCAACTTCCGTATTTAAATCAGGAACCAGCTCAACCACACTGTAAGGGGTCTTTGCGTCAGTCACCAGAATTACATGCACAAATCGTCTGAAATGAAGCATGTATTTTGATACATAATAGCGAACATCTTCACGTATATTTTGCTCTCGATACACCTCGCCTTGTAACACCAAAACGAATTCAGTGAATTCGTTTTGGATAACGTTAAAAAAGGATCGTAAATCTTCAATGGACACCTCCGGACCAAACGCCATAACCACTTGTCTGGAGTTTGAGAGTTCACGAAAATTATTATTGAGAACTGCAATGGCCTCAAAGGCATGCTGGAAAGGCTGCAGTTCAAGCAGGGAGCGTTTGAAATCAACTTCCGGTTTGGACGTTGAAAACACCATGTTTTCAAGATTCTGGTCCAGCTTGAAGAGTGCCCTTGGCAATTGATACGCAAGCCTGGACACATTAAATTTATAATCATCCCGCGTGTGAACGATTAAATCGCAAGGCTTGCAACGTGCTGGAAGTGGCTGGTTTTTGTCGACCAGATAAACCTCACGAAAATCTATACCAATGGTATAACCAGCCAATAATTTTTCTCTGATCATTTTAATCAATCGATTCAATAGCAACCCATTTTGCAGGTCTGCAAACATTGCCATCGAAATTTTTAACACCGGCTTAAACCAGTAACCATTATATTGGGCAAAATCAATGTTTTTGGTTTGTTCATCCAGCCCGGACAAAATGCGGCGCACTTTGGAAAATGTATCAATATTTTGCCAGGTAAAGTGGACGTTATGGAGCAACCAGCCGCTAATATCAATCGCTCCGTCCAGATCACCTGGTGTTGCTTGATGCCATGCTCCGCCTTTATTAACATAAAAAGGCGCATCGTCCTGTTCAGGCATAGGTTGATTCCTTGATTAAACTGTACCTGTTATATGCATTATAGACAAAATACAACACATTGGCCTGATCAAAGGTTACATTGAAAAAAACCGGCATCACTTCTATACTCAACAATAAACAGATCACAAGGAAGTCAACATGAAACGATTATTGCTGCCGTTATTTGCTGTGACTGCAGTCACCATGCTCGCAGGATGCTGCAACATGGATCAATTGGGTTGTGGAACCTGTACAAAATTCATGCCAACCAGCTGTCGACTCCAGCTTCAGGGCTGCTCACGCTTTAAATGCAGCACCTGTAACACAACCGGTTATGACTCGAATTACAATTATGCCGGCTGGTATTAAAACACTGTAGCACGGGCCAGGGTCTCCCTGGCCAGCGTCAACCGGCGCTCTGCCTCACCGAGTTCCGCCTTTAAAGTCAACACAGCCCCGGGATCACTATTTCCTGCCATCAATCCAGCCAGTGCTGCTTCCAGAGCCTGCTGCTGCCTGGCCAGCATATCAACCTCGTCGTGCATGGTTTGTAACCATTGCTGGCGCGTGCTGATTGCCTGCACACCAAAATGAGTCTGCTGTTCTGTTGATTTCTTGACGGTCTGTTGCCGGCATAGCCTGACCAGCACATTGATTTTTTTCTCAATGCGTCCGGAAAGGTATTGTATGGATTTTGCGTTATCCTGCTGATTAATCGCCTGAAGATCGGCTTTAATTTCTTCAACACAGGTTTGCGAGGTCATTTCGAGTCGCTGACGAAAAAGCCCGGGTGGCAATGCTGCAGGATTTATCACCACCCCCTGAAGGCTCAATTGCCACTCAAGCTCAGGCAGACGTGCTGACAGACGGGTGACAAGATCATCCAGCATGCATTATACAGCCATGTCAGTCAATGCGTTCAGGCGGTCACGGCGTGATTGCCACCAGCTCATGATAAACGGGGGAGAACACATCAGTAACAAGCCCGGAATCAGGGTGGACTCATAACGCAGGACACTGCCCACATCGATACCATCAGGAGGCATGAAACTTACCACGAGCGTAGTCAATACACCCGTCATGCCAATGCCGGCAACAATACACATGCCTGCCAGACCACCAGGAATTCGAAATGCGCGGGGATGATTCGGGGCTTTCAGACGCAGTTTAATGGCAGCCGCCAGCATCATAAAATACATCAACATATACAACTGGGCTGCCAGCGCGGTTAGCAGCCAGTAAGAGCCGTTTACGCTTGGCATGAATAAAAACAGTGCGGATAACACCGTCACAATGATGGCCTGACCAATCAGCATCACTTTCGGGGCATCATGCTGGTTAACGCGCTGAAACATCGCCGGTAAATTTCCATCTTGCGCTGCAACCAGTAACCCTTTGGTTGGAGCAATAATCCAGTTACTCACACTGCCTGTACCGCCAAGAACCAGCATCAACGCCACTGCAGGCATCAACCACAATAAATGATAACGTGCACAAATGGCGTCGAAAGCCTGCATAATGCCTGCAACCAGATTAATGTCATTCTGCGGCAATACCACAGCAATCGCCAGAGAGCCCAGAATAAGTGTAATCAACATTACAATAACGGAGTACACCAGCGCACGGGGAAATGCGCGTTGTGGATTTTCGACATCATTTGCATGCACGGTGGCAATTTCAATACCGCAAAACGACAGCATCACACCGGTCAGCGCCACCCACTTTGAATGATCCTGCCATTGCGGCAGCAGGCTCTGCGCATCGAAAGAAATCTGTACCGGATTGCCACCCATCACCCATGCGGCACCAAGACCAATGATCAAGGCCATGGGCAACAGCAATCCAGACAGTGCACAAATATTGCTAAATAGCGCAGACGATCGCATCCCGCGCAGATTCACCAGGGTCGCCCCCCAGAATGTACTCACAATCACACCACACAAAAACCATGCATTGCTTGCCAGTGCCGGATTGATGAGATAACCCACGGTACCGGCAACAAACGATAATAATGTCGGATACCAGATCACATTGGAAATCCATTGCAGCCAGATCGCCAGAAAGCCAAACTGTTTGCCAAAAGCTTCCTTGACCCAGACATAAACACCGCCCTGTTTAGGCCAGCCAGATGCCAGTTCTGCGGATACAAGTGCAGTTGGAATCAAAAAAAACAACGCACCGAGAATAAAAAATGCAATCAGCTGACTGCCAAACAACGCGGTGGTGGGTAAATTGCGAATGCTGTCAACAGATCCAACCGTGATCATGGTCAGGCTAAAAATGGTCAACGCATGCTTTTTCTGACTCATCTGATTCCTTTTGTTCAAAAATAACTCATTTTATCGCGTGTAGCTTAAGGAAACATTAATTAACGCAACCTCGCGCCCGTCCGCACATCGTAAATCTGGCTGGGCTGGCTCAACCCGCCCAGATCACCGCTCAGCACGGCATCAATGCCATCCGGAAACTGCAAGCGCAAACCGGCCAGGTCAACCGCAGGATCCTGCCCGGAAATATTGGCACTGGTAGAAACAACCGGCCCGTTCTGACAAATGTCATGTGCTATCGGATGTGCACTCATGCGAATGGCAATTCCATCATGATCACCTGACAGCCAGCCCGGAATGACCGCGGATTTTGGAAAAATCCAGGTAACAGGACCTGGCCATGTCTTGCGCACAGAATCCAGCATGGCATCAGAAACCGGTGCAATTAATGGTGTTAATTGCGACCAGTCCGAAATCAGCAAAATCAGACCTTTACTCGTTGCACGTTGCTTGAGGGCACATAACCGTTCAACCGACTCGCGATTAAATGGATCGCATCCCAAACCATACACTGCTTCCGTTGGATACGCGATAATGCCGCCCTGTTGCAAACACTCAAGCGCTACATCAACCTGATGAATAATCTTCACTCAACCTCGACAATCGAATGAATAGTAATTTCTTCGACAGGCACATCACCATGCCCGGCACGCTGACCGGTTTTTACTTTGGCTATCTGATCAACAATGTCCATGCCTTCAACGACTTCACCAAATACACAATAGCCAAATCCATCCGCCTGCTCACTTCTGAAATTTAAAAATGCATTGTCTGCCACATTAATAAAGAACTGTGAGGTTGCTGAATGTGGGTCATTGGTACGCGCCATGGCAATCGTGCCGCGCATATTCTTTTTAGCATTTTTGGCTTCGTTTTTAATCGGTTTATTGCCATGCTTGTTTTCCATGCTGGCATTCAATCCGCCACCCTGAATCATAAACCCGTCAATGACGCGATGAAAAATCGTATCATTGTAAAATCCACTGCGAACATATTCGAGAAAATTCGCTGCAGTGTTTGGTGTATTGACTTCGTCCAGTTTCAGGCTGATATCACCTTTGGATGTTTTAATCAGAATCATGCTCTCTCCTGTTGTTCATTGAAATTAAATCGCGCATTTTAGCACACACATCATGTAAAACATGCACATTATGAATGCTGGCAAGCGCGGTAAACAAATTTGCCTTTTGTTTGAATAATTGATGCAGATAAGCTCGGGAAAAATGCCTGCATGTATAACACTCACAACCGGGCATAACCGGTGCCATGTCATGCGCAAAACAGGCTTTCTTGATTTGAATGCGTTCATTCTCATGTTCGCTCTCAAATTTCAGCCAGTGACCATCCGGCACCACTTTGCCACAATACAATGCCCCATGACGCGCGTTACGGGTTGGGGCCACGCAATCAAACATATCGATGCCTTCAGCCACCACATCCAGCAAATCCTGCGGCGACATCCCGACCCCCATGGTATAACGGGGCTTGTGTTCGGGTAAAAACTTTCTTACCCAGCGAATCACCTCTACCGTGACTGGCATATCAAAACCAACGGTTTCCCCACCGATGGCAATGCCATCTGTGTTCATTTGTGCAACAAATTCCGCACTTTCCTGACGCAAATCTTCATAAACTCCCCCCTGCACGATGCCAAACAATGCTTGCTGGTAACCATAGCGTGAGGTGGGAAATTGCTGATGATATGCCATGGATTGGCCCAGCCAGCGATGCGTGCGGGTCATAATGTGCCGGACCTGGTCATGTGTGCAGGCATCTGGCGTGCATTGATCAAAAGCCATGATAATGTCAGCACCGATGATTTTTTGCGTCTCCAGCGACATTTCCGGGGTCATATGAATCAGGCGTTGGGAGCCTGGAATGGTAAAATGTGCACCCTCTTCATCGATAGTACAAATATTTTTGTTTTTCGATAAACTGAAAACCTGAAATCCACCGCTATCGGTCAGCATGGGACCATGCCAGCCCATAAAACGATGCATGCCACCGGCTTTTTCAATTACTTCCATCCCGGGAGCGCAAAGCATATGGTAGGTATTACCGCCGAGAATAATTTGACTGCCAGCGTCCTTCAATTCTGCCGGGGTCATATTGTTTACCCCGGCACGTGTACCAACCGGCATAAACACCGGCGTGATAAATTCGCCATGCGGGGTGGTCACGCGGGTCACACGGGCTTTGGTATGGGCATGACGGTGAATCACTTCACAGTGAAATGCATTCATCACAGGGTTTCCAGCTCCACCAGACGACGGCCGAGGAACTTGAACACAACAGCACTGGCCAGAAGCATCGCGACAAAATACATGGCAGACCATACCGGCATCGACAAACCAAACCAGGCGAGACTTTCTTCAGCGCAATCACCTGTACCCCAGAACAAGGCTGTCAACACCTGGGTTTTGGAAAAATAACGCATCAGCATATCAAGGCTCGGCATGCACGCTGGTGCCTGATCTGCCGGCAAGGATTGCAGCCAGAGCTGCCTGCCGGCAAAATACACCCCGGAGGCTGCAAACACCAGCTGAAATACCGCAATACGTCTGGCCCGATGCAAGGTGGTTAGTCCCAACCCCATCAGGCAAAACATACCAAATAAAAACGCACTCAATCGTTGCATCAAACATAAAGGACACGGTTGCCAGCCTTTATGGTATTCAAAATAAAATGAAGTGGCGACAACGAGAGTGGTCACGAATAATAATAAACTCTGTATATTCCGATAGACTACTTTGCTCATGCTGCATTTACTCTAAAGTGACAGGCGCTGCCAGAATTATTTTACCAGGCGCTCATTTTAATGTAATTGATTCTTGCTGTACACGGTTACCAGTTACAACCGAACAACATTCTACCGGATTACCACTATTGATTGGCACAAATACAGATGACCACCTTGGCCGGGAGGCCATCTTCAATTGTGGTAAAGGTCTTTCACTTTCAAGAGATAACAATTTTCTTATCCCCTCCCTGACAGCCAGAATCTCCCCGGCCTGAACCACCACGGCACAGGTCAATTCCCTGCACAACATAATCTGTGCAGCACGCAAATTGTTATAGAAATCTTTTAATGCCATCAAATTTGATGCATCTTTTGCTGCCACTGCCGGGTTAATCAGATTAAGAACCTTTTCTGCCCCATCATTACCTGACAAACGGATCAACTCAGCTGCTGCAAATTCAAGGACAGGAATCTGATTTTTACAAAATTTAATTTCATCCTGAATGTGATCAAAGAAAAATGCTGACATCACCCGGGCAAGATCGCATTGATCACTTTCATTATAAAACCATTGTTTACCTTCGTCCTGCAGACGCTTGATTCGGCAGGTTTTAACCAGATTCATAAAAGTCTGGTTATTCGCCAGTTCAGCACGCATGGACAAATGCGAAATGATCGACATTAAAAATGCCTGATGATTAACGGATGAAGAAACAATATCTTCATAAGGATTGATAAATGTTGTGGCAAAAAAACGATCAATCAATAATGGTAGTGGAGATTCATGTTCACCCTGAACAAAGCGCTGGATTAAAGGCAATGTTGCCAGCTCCGGATCATGCGCCTGTTGCTGGGCCAGTAAATTAATTGATGCGGGGTATTTATCACAAACACCCACAATCAGCATGAGGGCTTCGATATTACGCACAAAGCGATCTTTGGATTCTGAATAAGCCGACAAAATCTTTGCTTGAATGGCCAGACGTTTCAAATCAAGAAACACTTCCGATAAATCCATTGCACCATTTTTATGCAACAGGGTTGTTGTGCCCAGCACCTGGATAAAGTTGCCAATAAAAGCAATCAATTTCATCAGTTCAGAATCAAGCGGAATGGCCAGGTACTTTGCCAGCATTCCTGTCACTTCTTCCAGCGTATCTTCCTCGGCGGTGGTACATTTACCCGTCTGTTCACACTGCTGTTGTTTTTCCTCTGGACTTTTTTGTACAAAATCATGGAATTGCACCATGATAATCACAATGCCCCGCAAAAACCGGGCTGTACGATTGTTTTGTGCCAGAATACGAAGATGATCCATGATCTTGCATATCCGATCTGCAATTTCCAATGCATGCGGATAATCATGATGAAGCAAGCTACGATCCTGTGCCTGATCCAGAAAATCTTTTGCCCGGGATAAAAACAGCAACCGGGGTGTCAATTCAATATCATGGGATGGATGACTGTGCAGGAAATCCAGAACTGGTGTTAAAATCGAGTTATTATCAGGCAATGCTTTTTGCTGTTCCAGCAATACAACAACCTTGTCAAAGTATGCCGGAGGGATAACAATACCCCGTGCCTCCAGTTTGTTCAGCCACACGTCAAGCGCTTCAGGAACATTT
>CAZDYY010000013.1:0-14072 GCA_964509745.1 uncultured Legionella sp.
TTTTATACAGTATAATGTTGGAAATTGCATCTGTTCATGTATGTTTAATAAACGTCCCATCCTGAAACTCCTTGAATGCTTTTTGTAATTCCTCATGAGTATTCATGACAATGGGGCCATACCATGCGATTGGTTCTCGCAGGGGTTTTCCTGACACCAGCAGAAAGCGTACGGCGCGTTTATCGGTGGTTACCGTGATTTGCGTGCCGCCTCTTTTGTACAGTACCAGCGTGCCGTTGCCACAGGGACAGGGTGATCGCATGTCAAAATAATTAATGCCGGAAGCATCGTGACCGAATGGACGGCGGATATGGTCAAAATAGGCTTCGCCATCGATAACATAGGCAAATACGGTGTGATCTTCCTTTACCTCATGGGTAAATGATTTTCCGGCTGGAAGCTTGATATCCATATATTCCGGTTCGATAACAATGCCTTGCACCGGTCCCTGAACACCATTGATTTCACCGCAGATAACGCGCACTGTGGCACCTTCTTTGGTTAACACCACAGGTAATTCATTTTTTTTAAAACCTTGATAGCGTGGATTCATCATTTTTGAATAGCCGGGAAGATTCGTCCAAAGCTGGAATCCAAGCATTTGTCCCTTGCTGTTGCCGATGGGCATTTCCTGGTGAATTATTCCGCTGCCTGCCGTCATCCACTGGATGTCACCGGCAGAGATAACTCCTGTGTGCCCCAGACTGTCGCCATGCTCTACATCACCATCCAGGACGTAGGTGATGGTTTCAATCCCGCGGTGCGGATGCCAGGGAAAGCCTGCCTTGAAATCAGCCGGATTTTCCGAACGAAAATCATCCAGCAGCAGGAATGGATCCAGCAAATGCTGATCATGAAAACCAAATGCACGTTTGAGATGGACGCCGGCACCTTCAATGGTGGGTTCACTTTTCCAGATTTTATCGATGACACGGGGTGTTTTGATGTGTTGCATGATCAATGTCCTTTTAATCTGCATGATATTTATTATAGCTGATTATTCCGTCGACAATTGTTATTGTGAGTTGTTGGAGAAGCAGCGGGGCTACCGGATTTAAACACGGTCGGCTGATAATTGACGGTCTGTTGGGAAGTCGACAGGGTCTGACTGGATGGGATTTTTGTCTGGTTATGGATGATGGTCTTGATTCGATCTTCTCCAAATAATGCCATCTTCGGCATTTGGTTACTGGTTAATGGAACACACAGGCTAATTTCCCTGTTTTGTGCCAGCATGTTGTCAATTAACCGTTTTTCCTGATCCGTGTTACATAAACCGGATACCTTGATCAATGAAGTATTCCCTGCAAATAACATCCGGATAAATTGCCACTGTTTCTCACTGTCAAGCCGGCAATTGTTGAGGCAAAGTTCTTTCAGGGTTTGATTGTGCATCAGGGATTGAACGAATATTTCCCATGCCTTTGTTTTCCAGATGCAGTGGCTTAAATCAAGATGGTTCAGGGAGGTGTTCTCCCGAACCATTTGCGCAATGCCTTCACCCAGGTCATCATCAATGATGACATCCCCCATGATGAGCCTTTTTAATGTGGTGTTGTTTTTCAGGCTGTTGATTAAAGGGGTAGCATTACCGCTATCCAGGTCAACATGGATTAAGGCGATCTCCTCCAGCGTTTCATTATGATTCAATGCCGATGCAAGAGAGCTGATTCCCATGGATCCGAGTAAACAATGTTCAATCCTTAGCGTTTCAAGTCCTATGTTCGCTTCAAGCCCACTAAACAAACGTTTACCATTGCCAGTGAATCTATTATTGATGAATGTCAGGTGTCTCAGGGTCTGGTTATCATTTCCAAGCGTGTCAATGAGTGCCTGTGCGCCAGCTTCAGTCAACTGGTTGTTTTCAATGACCAAATTTTTCAGTGTGGTGTTGTCATTCAGTGCTCTTGCGAAACCAGCGATTTCGATGTTGCCGGTATCGGTGTTGGATAAATGCAATGTTTCAAGCTTCTTGTTTTTTGCAAATGCTGAAGACAAATATTCGGCACGATGCCCGGCAAGACTGATGTTGAGAATGATCAGTGTTTTCAGGCTTTGACTGTGGCCGACAGGAATGGTCAATATTTCAAGATCGTTGTCAACTATTTGAGAGTCACGGAGGGTGAGTTCTTCATAGTGACTGTTGTGATTCAGTTCAAATACAAATGCAAATATCTCATTTGAATTCAAACGAGAAGCCTCGCAGGATTTATTGTTCCTGATGATCAATTCAAATCGTCCTAATCAACAAGCCAGGCAAAAAATGCAGGCAGGGTCTCCCGTGCGGGCAAAAATGTCATTCCACAGCGATAACACCCATGCTGGCATGTTTTCCGGGCTGGTTGTCCGCATGTTTTGTAACAGGTCGTGGCATTGCGTTTGCTGGCACATTCAGGGGAGGAGGCTGCAGCGGCTGAACAGGTAAACAGACACAGGGCACCAAAGATCAGACAGCTTTTTCGCAACATTACCAATGCAGCATTATTCATCCTGATTCTCCTTTTTATTATTTTTCACAGGCCTGATAGTTCAAGTGTAGCACTAAAACAAACATGGAAAATAGTCAGGATAGCCGGCTTTAGATATTGCACGTCATTTTGATGGAAAATGAATTCAGTGTGCCTGTGTTTATGCCATTAATGATGTTATTTGTTGTTTTAATGCTGATGTTTTTGTTATTGATGAACGCATGGGCATAACTGAAATCAAGGATGATATTTTTGAAGAGTTGATATCCCATTGAACCACCGAGAATCATACTGTCCCCATTATCAATCTGAAAATTTCCATCGGCTGGCGACTGGTTATAACTGCCCGCAATGCGAATAATCCATGCGGGTGAAAAGCGATAATTTCCACCTGCAGTTAATACCCAGGCATTATGAAAATTATAATGGGACCTGGCGCTGGACAAAACAATGGGCTGAAAGCCTGCGCGGGTGGCAATGTTGTAAATATCGACATCCTTGAAAATACTCCACTGGATATACTGGATGGTACCGATAAACCCAAATTTTTGCGTGACATGATGACTCATGGACAATACGTTTCTGGCGGGAGTCCAGTAGGTAAAATGATAGTTATTGGAACGGATGGCGGGATTGTCATTCAAGATGCTGATACCACGGAGTCTATAAGTGACTGCACTGCGATAATTAAATCCCAGCAAGGTAGCTTTTGCAGGTCTCAGCAAGATACCCGCATCACCGCCAAAGCCGTTGGCACTGCTATCATTGGTGCTTTGACTGTCCGGGATATTCAGGCTGCCGATACCTGTTACAGGCTGAAGCAGAAAGCGTGCCTGGGAAAAATTCAGGCCCGCACCAACTGAAATAAAATCGTTGATCTTGAATCCAATGGCCGGGATGATATCGATATCCTGTATTGTGTTGCTGGATTGAACATAACGCAGGATGGCGTGATCCTCAACACTTTTATTAAAATCATTTGCAACCAGGGCAAAGCCACCTGTGACTTTTTCATTCATGGGTATGCCCAAATAGGCGGCAGGAAGATAATAATTCCCTTGGCCGCTGGATGTTCCGGATTGCGTGTAGCCGGTGCTTAATTGGGTGGCCTGGCCTGAAAACCGGGTGCGGGAACTGGCAACGGATCCCAGTGCGATGATTTGTGAGTTTTTCAGGAGGGTCAATGCTGCAGGGTTGTAATATGCGGCCGTCGCATCATTGACAACAGCAGCACCCATGGTTGATTCAATAAAGGATGCATGGACAGTTGATGACAGGAACAGGCTAATCGGAGCAAGGCATTGTCTTGAACGTTGCAATCCTGTAATCAATCCTTGATAAAACATACGGCTCCTTGTTTTGCGGAATATTAAGATCTGTTGACAATTCATCCTCCAACCCCCGTCTTCCCGCGGCTTGTCCGCGGGATCCAGAGATCTTGCGCAATAATCAAGACTATTGCCAGGGGTAGATCGAAATGGATCCCGCGGACAAGCCGCGGGACGACGAGATTTGAATTGTCAACAGACTCTATTACCAGCAGCATATACTTCAAAATGAGCAAAAGCTACCAATTAAAATGTGCTAACATTTTGATAATTTGATCAAATTATGTTACAATTAAACGGTTTTATTCAAGTTGAGATCTATATGTTTTCTAAATCAAACAAGCAACGTTCATCTGGCACAGCATTCCCTCCAATTAATAAAAATAATTCATCTGACAGGTCATTATCGTCCCTTGTCAGTAATACATCTGATACCAGTCTATCTGAGGGTGACAATCAGGAAGTTCAAACCCTGATACGGAATTTATCTACGCCTTGCCTGCCTGCAGCACCACCATCTACCCCAAGACAATCTGCATGGGAAAATAGCACGCCATCCCCGAGTCATGAACAAAATCTACCCCGTTGCAATGGCGTCAATTTGCCCGCCAGCGTGAGTTTGGTGAATCTCAAGGAGTATACTCTGGGCGAAGGTAATCCTGCACCCGAACAATCAAGAATGATGCGGCGCAGAGCTATGGACAAACTACCGATGTTATCTACAGTAAAGCGGCATTCTTTTTCTGAAATCGAAAGCAAGCCAACAATTCATCCAGCTGAAACTTTCAAAATAAAATTATTTGGATCAATTTACAGGCACCCTCCCGAACTAAACCAGCCGGATGAAAGCAGCTCACCCATTTTCGACCCTGACGCCGGACCATCCTTTTAGGATGGTTTCACCTTGCCTGGCAACATCATGAGCCGATTAACGTTGGGTATATCATACTCGACTTCATAAAATCAGTCTGTCATTGCTTCCCGTCTGTCACCACAATCCCTGACGCTGTCCCGCGTGCCTTGATGTCCGGATTATACATTGCCTCAGCATACACCGGTGGAACAGTATATTTTCCAGGATTAACCGCCTTGATTTTGTAGACAATCTCTTTGGCGGTGGAATCTGCACTGCCGAAGAAATTTACCCTGTCTTCGCGAATGTCTGAATAATCCATGGGTGCGGGTTTCACTGAATCACGGACCACTTCAAAACCGCCAGGCAAAAGATCTTCGATGGCGATGTTGGTCAGGTATGGATGGTTCACCGCGCGAATGTGAATGTGAACTTCAATTTCACTGCCAAGAGCGGTGGTTGTAACAGTTGCGCCCTGGGCATCGCGATATTCCCGGTAGATCTCCAGGCCTTGTTGCACGGGTTCTGTTGGCACTTGTTTGTCAAACCCGGCTTGCATGAGCTGGTAAAATACCGTTTGCTTGTCAGGGTTGTTAAAATGAATCGTTTTGGCATCCGGTTCAATCGAAACCTGTTGCCATGCCGGATCCGTTGCTGGCAATGATTTTTCCTTGTTATCCAGCAGGGTGGCTGTGATGGATAACGCAGGAGAGGCGATTTCCGGGTTGTTGTGCTGATATGCACCCAGTGCAAGGCTTGCAGAACCGGACAATACGGTATTGATTTCATCATTGTTAATGGATTGAACCAGCGTCATTAACAGTGTGTCGCCTTTCTGTTTTAGCAAATCAGGGAAGTTTTTCGCAAGGATATACATGTATTGCGCATTGGCAATGCTCTTGTCATAAAAATCCGTGTTGTATGGCACATCGCCTTGCGGGTTGTACTGGTTGATAAGCTCATTCGCTTCAGTAAAGCTTTTCAGCATTTGATATGAAGCGGCAATATAGACCCCCGTAATATCCTTTTTCCATGCGCCGGATTTATCCTGTTGCAGGAAGCGTTGCAGGTTGGCAAGGTAATTGGATGTAACGATTTCATTGCGGGTCAAAATATAAATGGCATAAGCCTGGACACGTGCGGCATCCAGATCAGCTGGATTTTGACTGGCCAGATCTTTCAGATAACTGATGGCATTGAAAAACAGGCTGTCAGGTACGTTGAACCCTTGCGCCCGGGCCTCGGTTAAAAAGTTCATCGCATAGACGGAGGCAAAACTGTTGCCTTGATTATCGCCCGTGCCAGGCCAGTAGCTGAATCCGCCATTTGACATCTGGCGTTGACCCAGCATTTGAATGGTTGTGTTCACCTTTTCATTGATAAGCCGGGTGTCTTTGGCAAATGATTCCCGGATGTTCATGGCCAGTAAAGGCAATGCTTTCGAGGTCAACTGTTCGGTACAACCATAAGGGAAGTTGTCCAGGTAACGCTGCAGACCAAAGACCAGAATCATTGGGCTGGTAGATAGCGTTGCATCCACGGTGCGGTATTCCGGGTACAGGGTTTGCAAAACATCCAGTGATTTTTGTGCATCCTGCGACATACCACTATGAATATAGGTTGTATAGGGTGTTGCAGGCCTTACACTGGTTGATGCGCTGATTTTGCCGGACTTGTCACCCGATGAGGTTGTGAACTCCAGCGTTGCAGCGCCCGGTAATGATTTGGCACGCAAGGTATAATGAACGGTTTGCTCATGTCCTTCAGCTATCTCCAGGGTTTGTCTGGCATTACTGACAAGTTCCAGTTCTGGTGTGACGGTCAGTTCAACCGTGACGCTTGCATGCTCTCCCGAACCTTTGATGTTGTTGGCGATACTGGCCGATATTTCAAATTTATCACCCGGGGCGACAAACGTGGGTACGTTCGGGTTGATGATAAAGTCACCGCGAATCCGGGCGGATGTATCGGTTGAACCCACGGAATCAGGTGAAACAGCAACGGCCATGACCCTCATCGTGCCATTGAAATAATCCGGAACCTGCCAGGTTAATTGATGACTGGTGTTATCGGTGTCAATGATGCCGGACCAGTAGGCCACCGGCAGATCAGTTTTTCGCTTGAAGGGATTAATTCGCGCTGCAAGCGCTTCTTCATTGCCATCACCCCCTGCTGCAGACAGTTCACGCGCCTGAATAAACTCAGGCAGGATTTGATCCAGTGTTTGTTGCGTCAGTACCTCAAGGGCCTGTTTCTGGAAGAAGAAGGCGAGCGGGTCGGGAGTTTCATAGCGCCCCACTTGCAGTATGCCTTCATCGATGGCAAAAACGATGATTTTTCCCGGTTTATCGGTTTGATAGTCAATGGTGAAGGGTTCGCCAGGTTTGGCTACCTCTGGTGTTTTCAAGGCAATTTTGATCGCGTGACTGTCATGATTCATTTCAAAGGGTATAACACTGTAACTCAGCGGACTGATGAACAATTCAGGAGAGGTCCAGTCACGAATGAAGGCAACGTTAACATAGCCATTGCCCTGGAAGTCAGCCGGGATATGAATTTTTTGCACCGAGTTTGTGGTGTCGGTTTTAAACCACTGGCTGGCATAGACCTTGTCCCGTTCGATGGTAATCAGACCGGAACCGGTATAGGGGGCTGTGATTTGCAACTCAATGTCGTCATTGGCCTGATATTGTTCCTTGTTTAATTTAACGTCCAGTTCGGCATTTTTAGCCATGGGTGATTGACTTGCACCCACGATGCTGAATTTAAGCTGGCTCAGAACAGTATTGTTCTTGTCGAGGATATTCAGTGCAAAGTTGCCAATGGTGTCTGACGGCAGGGTATAATCAGTCCCTTGTTTGCCAATTGTAAACGGTGTCGTGTTGACCACGGTGGATTGCATAATCGATTGATATTGACAGGTGCCATCCGGATTTTTCACCAGGGTTGTCACCGGGTGCAGTGAAACCAGTTGCAGGTTGAGGTCTGTTACATCTGTTTTATCCAGTTTTGGATTAATGGCGATGTAATTTACCGAGCGGGCGGCGTGTTGTTTAATAAAGGATAAATCGCCATCGGCCTTGTAGCCAATAAACCAGGGCAATGGACTGATCAATACCCTGGACTGGGTGGTAACGCTTCGACCGCCTTCAGATTCAAAACCTTCAGCGAAGAAGGTTAATTGATATGTCGCTTTCTCAAACCGTTCCAGATTCAGGTCAAATTCAGCTTCTCCCTTGTCATTGGTTTTGAGATCTGCCAGTGTTTCTGTAAAGACCCTTGCCGGTTTTTTCGGATCAATCAATGGATCTGCAAATACATAATTGGGGTAGTCTGTGAATTCAACCCGCTCCGGTGTCAGCAGAATTTTAGCACTGATGCGCCGGTCTGCGGCGGGTGCGCCATATAAATTCCAGAGATTGATATGGGCTTTCAGCCCCGCTGGAGCACTCCAGCCTTCGGCAGGAGCAGGTAACATGCTGGAGGTGATGCGCATTCTGTCGGGTTGAAATTCATAGACGTTAACTGTTGTTGAGCCCAGCAGGTTTTGCGACAGTTTGTCCTTTACCAGATACAGGTTAACGGTATACTGGCCTGTCGGGGACGTGGGGCTGGTAGCAAAATCCAGATCCATATAGCCCGTTTTGTCGAGTGCCAGCTTCACATCCTTTATCGTTGTGCCTCTGGAATCAATCACGGTAGCCTGCAACGGCAAGCCTTCTGTTGCGGCTGTCGCCCAGGCCTGTTTGACGATCATGCCAATATGTGCCGTATCACCGGGTCTGTAGGTACCTCTATCCGAAAACAGGAATGCGCTCAGGCTTTGTGCGTCCTGGTTGCCGGAATAAACACCACCGGTATCAAATCTGGAATAATTTAATCGTCGACCATCGTTGGCGAAGGGAATAAAGGATACATCCTGGCCGAGCGTTGCAACATAAACCACAGGTTCCCTGTCATCGATAAAGTCCCGGAGAGAGGGGAAGTTTGCCCGACCCTGATCATCCGTCATCCGGGTGATAACCGGCAGGCCATTTTTACCCAGAACGGCCACTTGAACGTTTGCCACGGGCACACCCTGAGTGATGGATTGTACAAACACATCGTGGGTATCATTATTGTTGTCCTTCACCAGCATTCCCAGATCGGTAATCAGAATCAGGCGGCTGGCCTTGACATCAAGCGCTGCATTATTGGTGACATCCCAGCCTGTGGCCTGGAGTAAAAACAGGCCGCCTGGCGCTGGGTTACTGGCATCGGCGGTTAAATATTTGCTGAAATCGAGTGCAGTGTATTGCTGTCTGGTTGAATCAGACGCATCAAACTGTTGAATATCGGTAAAAATCTGGCTGATATTTTGCTGGTTAAATGATGGATTGATAAAATACGGGTTATTGAAATCACCTTTGGTCTGGGTGACCAGTTGATTGATATTGTCTGGCAGCACACGGGCAAAATCAAATTTTACCGCAGGCACTCCCCGGATCATGACGGAAAGTTTTTTCTCGCCGCCCATGGCCAGCAAGGCACCTTTGTGTAAAAAGCTGATTTCCTTCGGCAGCTCAGGCGCCGCGATGACAGCTGTGTAGTCATTACTCAGGATGAATCCGCCAAATCCTTTCATGCCCTTATCAATTTTGATGTAGAGATAACGTGGCGTTTGAATGGTGAATTTGAAGCTGTGCAGTGGTGAGTAATTGTACTCGGTCGGTATGGCCTGTTTTTTCAGCGGGGTGGACAGAGCCAGAATGGCATCGGTGACTTCACCGGGATTTTGCCATGGATAATTGGGTTTGGCTTTTTCCCCCGGCGTAGCAGGATAATCTTCCGGTAACAGGTATACATGAATGGATGGGTTAAAGTCTTTTTCATTCACGCCGAGCGATGTCTCAACAGTCAGTACCTGCTCTGGTTTGTCCTGATCATTTCTCAGGATAGAGGCAGAAGCGGAAATGACCCTGAGGAAACCGCTTGAATCCGGGATGAGCAGGTTTTTGCTGACCGCTTCATTGATATGCCCCGACCCTGTGGATGAGGACACATCCTTGTTCAGTGTCAGCAGCATGTATCGTGCAGCATCTGTAATTTTAATGTTTTCTGACTTGAGCCATGCCACGCGTTTGTGCGCATCATAAGTGTATGAAAAGCTCACGGGTTCCGGCTTGATATTCTGGTTATTCACCGTCAAGCCCTGAAACATCAGGCTGGTATTTTTTTCCAGGCTTTCCGGATCTACAGGATAATTGAACTGAATGGTTGCAACGGCATTTCGTGTTTCAGTGTTGACCGGGTCCTGGTAGAACTTGAAGTCGGTGATGGCAGCCTGGAAGGGCAGGGTGGAAAATGAAAAATCAAGGCTTTCAAAATGAGCCTTTGTGGTGAAGAAGTCAGGTTTGCAATGTATAGTGAATGTTTGATCGGCTGGCCAGTCCTCGTCCGGTGTAAACACCAGCTGGCTGTCACTGTTCCAGAACCACTGGCCTGAAATATGCGGTGTGATCTCAATGCCTTCGGTGACAGGCTTGCCAATGTTACTGATGGGAGCAACCGATTCCGGAGTGAATTCACCACTTTTAATGCCAAAATCTATCACCAGGTTATTCGGCACCAGCGTCTCTGCATTGGGTGTTATGGGGGGAACGGTGATTGAGGCAACGGTGTAAACGGGTTTGGGTAGATGTTTATACCAGTAAGTACCGTAGGCCGCGGCGCCGATCAGCAGAACAAGCAGTCCGGTTATACTCCAGAAAAGTCCAGGGGATTGCCTTGATTTTTTCCGCAACATATTGAGCCAGTATGGACTCGTCCAGGTGAATGTACCTAACAGTGGCGATAATCGGATACGCATGGTTTCTCTCACTTGACATGACGCTATATTCGGTTTTAAATGCAATCATCACCCCGTCCTGACTCCAGGATTTACACCCCGGCTGGAATGACTGCATCAACTCGGCTCAATACATTTAAATACACAAGCATAATCCTGGTTTTGTTATTTGTCAGTGGTTTCCTGATATTATTTTTGCTTCCGGTTAAACCGCTGCTGGAAGGGACTGGATTTTCCCGCGCAATCTATGATGACAAGCATCAATTGTTACGATTAACGTTAAGTTCCGATGATAAATACAGACTATATACACCATTATCAAAAATCCCGATCCAGTTGGTTGATGCGACATTATTACAGGAAGATCAGTATTTTCGTCAGCACTCCGGGGTGAATCCGGTTTCCATGTTGAAAGCCGCCTGGCAGACGTATGCAGTGAAATCCCGCAAGGTAGGCGCATCCACCATCACCATGCAGGTAGCCCGTTTACGCTATGGGATTTATACCAGAACGATGCCCGGTAAATTGATGCAAATCATCCGGGCATGGCAATTTGAAATGCACTATTCCAAGGAGCAGATTCTCGAGGCTTATCTTAATCTGGCGCCTTATGGCGGGAATGTTGAAGGGGTAGGGGCTGCCAGCCTGGTTTATTTTAACAAACCGGTTGATATGCTGTCGTTACCTGACGTGATGACGCTGGCGGTTATTCCACAAAACCCGGAAAAGCGATCTTCCCGCCCCGGGGCTACGGATCCAAGAGATCATTTGTTTGCCAGATGGTTAAACAAACATCCGGAAGACCAGGATAAAAAGGGGCTCTTTTCCTTGCCGCTGGTTATGCAATCCAGACAAAACCTGCCGTTTCTGGCTCCTCATTTTGTATCCAGTGTGTTGAGGGATAGCTCGACTCAAGAGCCAATGGAGACAACATTGTCTTTACGAACCCAGAGGCTTGTTGAACGAAAAACGCGGCAGTATCTGGCTGGAAAAAATAAACTGGGTGTTAATAATGCGGCCGTTTTACTGGTCGATACGCGTGATATGGGGATCAAGGCCCTGATCGGGTCGGCTGATTTTTTTAACCAGCGCATCAGTGGTCAAATCAATGGTACTGAAACCAGACGATCACCAGGCTCAACGCTGAAGCCATTTATATATGGTCTGGCCATTGACCAGGGGTTGATTCATCCCTCTACCATGTTAAAAGACGTGCCCCGCAGTTTTAATGGCTACAATCCGGAAAATTTTGATTATGATTTTATGGGGCCAATCAAGGCAAGGGATGCGCTGGTATTGAGCCGGAATATTCCGGCCATTGAGCTCGCCAGCCAGTTGTCCAGCCCGACGTTGCACCAGTTGCTGGAACAGGCAAACGTCGGGCATTTGAAACCGGAGTCGTATTATGGGTTGTCGTTGAGTCTGGGAGGAGCTGAGGTCACCATGAAGGAGCTGGCAGGGCTTTACGCCATGCTGGTGAATGATGGTGTCTGGTATCCGTTGCGTGATCTGCAAGACGAAGGAAAACGCGATGGCCGGCGTTTACTGAGCGCTGAAGCCAGCTTCCTGGTGTTGGAAATGTTGAAAAACACGCCTGGAAAGCATGCTACATCCCAATTGCCGGTGGCCTGGAAGACAGGCACGTCGTCTGGATATCGCGATGCATGGACAGCCGGTTCGTTTGGCCCGTATGTCCTGGTGGTTTGGGTGGGTAATTTTGATAATACATCAAACCCTGCTTTTGTGGGCAAAGATATTGCCGCGCCATTGTTTTTTGCACTCATTGATGCCATCAGGCATGAATACGGGACCATACCCTCCATGGAGAAAAATCCCCTGTCCATGCATCTTGAAAAGGTGGAGGTATGCAAGGCATCGGGGATGCTGCCCACACGTTACTGCAAGGACACAGAGCCTACATGGTTTATTCCGGGCAAATCACCGATTAAAACGGACACGATTTACAGGGAAGTAGCGATTAACGGCAAAACCGGACTGCGTACCTGTCATATTGATCAGAATACCCGGTTTGAAGTATTTGAGTTCTGGCCGTCGGATGTGCTCAAAATCTTCAAACGCGCAGGTATCCAGCGCCACTCCCCTCCATTTTTTGAACCGGACTGTGCATTATCCGGGAATGGCGGGATGAGCCCCAACATTACATCCCCGCAAACGGGTGTGAGTTATATTGCGCATACCAGTTCGGGAAACAACAGCCAAATTCCCTTTACCGCCGTAACAGAAGCGGGCGTTGAATACGTGTACTGGTTTTTGAATGAAGCCTTTGTGGCCAGGACAAAAGCGGGTACTGCGTATTTATGGCAAGCCAAACCCGGAACGTTTGTTGTCCGGGCAGTGGATGATCATGGTTTGGCGGATGCGCGGGATTTTGTGGTAAAGATGTATAGTTGAATCATGGTTTTTGAATATTGAGCCTTGCCCCGTACCCCAGACTGCCTTTCATAATTTCCAGCAGCTGCTCAGGATGATGATAAAGAAGAATCAAAAGCTGACTCAATGCCCGGGGAACAGGCAGTTTGCCTTGTTCATAACGGTTAAATCCGTTTACTCCGCCACCGAATAATTTAGCCGCTTGCTTTTGCGTTAATTTAAGCTTTTTTCTAACCTGTCTAACTTCATGTGGTGTTAACAATCCGTCAATTCTTGCTTTTTCTGCCTGAATTTCTTGTATAACGGCCTTATTGTCAAGCGAGTCTATAATTCCTTCCCCACAAGAATCACACCATAATGCTGGCTGGGAAATGATAAATTCAACTCTTTTGTATGTGTAGTTCATCGGCTTGACTTTATGCTCCATCGCATACTGGCCACATAAGGGACATTGTTGTTTATCCATTTTATTTGTCATCCATGCCTCAAATTTAACCTTTAAGGTTATTGTAGTTGAGGAATCATTTAATTTCAATCTCTACCTTGAGAAAGGGTGTGATGATACTTTATTCTGCTCTAAAAATGATTTAATATTCCGTGGATGG
Organism: uncultured Legionella sp.; assembly: GCA_964509745.1. Classification (GTDB taxonomy): domain Bacteria; phylum Pseudomonadota; class Gammaproteobacteria; order Legionellales; family Legionellaceae; genus DDPF01. Next base: position 13,473 of record CAZDYY010000013.1, read on the forward strand.
AATTGGTTGTAACGAAAATAAACATTTGACCAAAAACAATATGGTTGCAGATGGACGCTTTTGAATGTTTGTTTTAATAACATAAGTTGAGGAAAAAATGCATCTATCTCTAGACAAGACATCATCTATGTTTGGGCTTACCTATGACAGAATAAAAATCCCGGCAATAAACGCGTATCTGATAAATCAGGGTTTCAAAATTTCTTATCCCGATTCAGATCATGTTGAAATCACGTCTCCAGGAGTGTTTGTTTTTAATGGAGACTTTCAGAATAAAATTCAGGACTTGGAACGGCAAGCAAGAACAAAAAAAGCTACAGTTAAAAACGTTGTAGATAAAAACGTTGCAGAGAAAGACATTGAGTCCTGTCCGCTGTCCTGGTCTGTAATCAATGGATTTATAATGGCATTGGGAACGGCTGCTGTGGCAACTGCGCTTGCTTTGATCAGTGGAGCCTCTTGTGCTCTGGCTGGTGGATTAGGTTTTGCTGCTGGTGTTACTGCTCTTGTCACATATAGTCTGTTTCAGTGTGGCACTCAAAGTGAGCCTGATTCGTCCGTGAACAAGGAAAATTCATTTAATATCTAATGCAAATAATG
>CAZDYY010000014.1:0-13183 GCA_964509745.1 uncultured Legionella sp.
ATGTCTGTGGCCCTGAAATAGCGGGCTCCGGTCATTTTTGCGATTTCAGTCAGGGTTGTTTCGTCCAGTTCTGCAGAGGCATTTATACTTAAAAACATACCATTGAAGGTGCGTTTGTCAGCCTCCGAACCCAGCCCGATGGTGTAGACCTTGATGCCATCATCCCGCGCCAGTTCGGCAGCTTTCAAGGGTGCCAGTACGCCGGAGTTATTGGCGCCATCGGTTAATAAAATGATGATTCGGCCTTTGTCCGGAACATGTTGCAAGTGTTTTACCGCCAGCCCGAGTGCGTCGCCAATAGATGTTGATTTGCCTGCCAGTCCGGCGGTGGCATCGTCCAGTCGTTGCAGTACATTATGGTGATCATATGTCAATGGCGTTTGCAGGTAGGCTCGGGTACCAAAGACGATTAACCCGATTTTATCATCAGCACGGTTTTGCACAAACTGATTTGCGGCAAGTTTTACCACATCGAGCCGGGTGGCATTTCGATGATTTAAAAACATATCATTCACGGCCATACTGGGTGACAGATCCAGTGTGAGCATGATGTTGTGTCCTTCACGTGCCAGTGGACGTGGTTCGCCGATCCAGCGGGGACCAGCCATTGCAACCAGTAGCAGTGTCCAGATGAATAACAGAAACGGGAGTTTGGTTTGTCTGGTCAGACTGCGCTTTTCCTGTTCAACAATATTGGTCATTGCATTGAAAAAGGGAACCCGGAGTGCAACCGACAGTCGCAGATTCACCCGCGGTAAAAAATACCGGATTAACAGAGGCAGTGGTAACAGGATGAGTACCCAGGGCGCGGCTAGTTCAAACATGGTTTTCCTTGCATGGATATCCACTCACGTGCTGTGTTAAACAGCGGTTGTAAATTGTGGGGGCGTGGAGGTTGCCATGGAAGTTCCAGCAGCAGGGTGCGAACATCGTTAAAATCAACCCCTTCAGCAGTTTCGTTTAAAAAGACCATCCAGGCGTCCCCCTGCAGGCTGGCAACCCTCGTTCTGGGGTAATAGGCGAGCGCGACCCGCTTTAGCAGCTCGGAAATGGCAGCACTGCATAACTGGCTGTTGTTATCCTGGAGATATTGTTGTTGTATGGCTTCCAGTGTACGCAAAGCTTTCCGCTTTGCACGGCCATTCATATAATAGCGACGAAATAAAAAGGTTATCAGGGCCCCTGTCAGTACAAGGCCTGTGACAAGCAGGTACCAGCCTGGTGCCAGTGGCCACCAGCCAATTGCTTCAGGCATGTGAATATCATGCAGTTGAGACAGATCTTTATCCACCGATCCTCCGGGGAAATGTCTGGCGTACCAGTTGTGGCAAATCAGTGAGTGCTGTGGCCTGGATATACTGTATTTGCAGGCGTTTGAACTGGGCCTGTAATGCAGCGATGCGTTGTTCACAATAAAACTGGTATGAAAATCTGACCGCGTCGAGGGTTGTATCCAGCATCATTTCCTGCTGGCCATCGGTAATCGCATATTGCGCCGGCTTTGGAGGAGCCAGTTCGAGTGGATCACAGATATGGTAAGCCAGAATGTCATTGTGTCTGCTTAAACGACTCAAGTGCTGTTCGCTCTCGGAATCCATATTATAAAAATCACTGATCAAAACCAGAATGCTGCCGGGTTTGGCAACGCGGCGCAAGCGAAGCAGGGCATGACTCAGAGATCGTGCATCGGGCTGGCGTTCTGTTTGCGGGTGATGCGCACAGGTGTAGCGGCTTAGTGCGGACAGTACGGGTAAAACCCCGGCCTGACGACTGCGGGGAAGAAATTCATGGTGTGTTTCTGCAGAAAATACCAGACCACCAACCCGATCCCCCTGTTTTGCCGCAGTCCATGCAACAAGTGCCGCAAGGCGTGCAGCAACTACAGATTTGAATGCAACCCGCGTGCCAAAAAACATGGAAGGGTTAAAATCGGCCAGGATAACCACCGGTCTTTCACGTTCCTCCTGGAATACCTTGACGTGTGGCCTGCCGGTGCGTGCCGTGACTCGCCATTCCATATGACGGATTTCATCTCCGGCCTGGTAGTTGCGCGCCTCGGCAAAATCCATGCCGCGGCCACGCAATCTGGACAAATGGTTTCCTGCACGAACGGCATGACCTTCCGGGCGGTAGCGCACATTGCATGCCAGGCGTTGCATGGCGATTAAATCCATTAATTCAGCAACGACACCGTCAGTCATGGCAGGGCGACTTGACGCAATAGTTCGTCAATGAAATCATCACTACCAATACCCTCCGCTTCTGCTTCAAATGTTAATAAAATACGATGGCGCAATACGTCATGCGCGATGACGTGGACATCTTCCGGTGTGACATAATCCCGCCCGTGAAGCCAGGCATGGGCCTTTGAGCATCGATCCAGAGCAATTGTTGCACGGGGGCTTGCACCAAAACGCAGCCAGCGGGCAAGTGCCTGATTGTATACGCCGGGGTTTCGTGTTGCCACGACGAGCTGAACAATGTAGTTTTCCAGTGCAGTACTGGTATGAACATTCAATACCTGTTGACGGGCTTCAAAGAGCGTTCGCTGTGTCAGGGGGGGCGTTGAGTCGTCCAGACCGGCAGATTTTTCACTCAGGATATTGTCTGCAAGCGCCTCGCGCCGTGCGAGCGCCAGAATATCCTGTTCAACGCGAGCATCCGGGTAGCTGACCTTGACATACATCAAAAATCGATCGAGTTGCGCTTCAGGCAGAGGATAGGTTCCTTCCTGCTCGATGGGGTTTTGTGTTGCCATGACCAGGAACAACTCAGGCAAGGGATAAGTTTTACTGCCAATCGTGACCTGACGTTCGGCCATTGCTTCAAGCAGAGCCGATTGAACCTTTGCCGGTGCACGATTGATTTCGTCTGCCAGGATCATGTGATGAAAAACAGGCCCTGGCAAGAATACAAATGAACCATCTTCCGGGTGGTAAATATCCGTCCCTGTCAGATCGCCCGGGAGCAAATCCGGGGTAAACTGGATTCGGTGAAAACTGCCTTCAACCCGTGTTGCCAGCTCTTTGACTGCACGTGTTTTTGCAAGTCCCGGGGCGCCTTCTACCAGTAAATGACCATCAGCAAGCAGAGCAATCAATAAACGGGATATTAACCCGGATTGACCAAGGATGCGTGAATTAAGGTAAGTACTGAGTTGCAACATGTGTTGTTGTACAGTTTGTGCGGCAAAATCCACCTGATGATTCATCTGTCTACCTCATTGTTCGCGAATAACGTCTATATTATCTGCTTGTGGTCCCTTTTTTCCCATGACGACATTGAATTTAACCTTGACCCCATCCTGAAGTGCCTTGAAGTCATTGGGCTGGGTTGCTGCAGCATGGAAAAAATATTCGTTTTTGCCAGAGATAATAAATCCAAAGCGTTTTTTTCTATCAAAAAATTTAATTGTGCCGGATTGTTTTCCTTTTCCGCAAGACCTGGAAAGGAATAATTTTAATCGTTGTATAACGTTTTTAATGCTCATTAAAGGGTTCCTGTAAATTGAAACTTCCCCGCTGCCTCTAATGTGTAGCCGGGCGGCGAGCTTGGTGATAAAAACACAGCAAGACCAGTATTATACCCTGGTATAGGTAAATTTGCGTGCGCTATAAAGTATATCCATGGACAAGGGATAATTCTACTCTTTCTCTTGCATTAACCGCCTGACTCGATATAACCTTGTCGATAATATTTGATCTTCGTGTGAGAGATTGACATGGCTGCTGGATTTTCTGCGACAGCTCACTGGCGTGATTCGGCGCGCACTGCCCGATTTTTTATGGTGGATGCCAGGGCTGCGTTTCCTGTATTTATCTTTCTGATGCATATCAGGCTCTGGACGGGATTGCTGGTGCTGATTTCTGCAGTGTTTTTTGCTGTTATTGAACACTATGGATTTACTGTGCCGGTATTTTTGCGGTGGCTGAGGGTTTTTTTTGCAGGCTCTGTCAAATCTTCACAACCCTGGTGGCGATAAATGGCAACGGATTTTTGTAAAAGTATGGGTATGATTGCAGCCAGCATGCATGCCAAATTTTACCTGAATGATCGGTTTATCAGTTTCGATGATGTTTTTTCATACACAGGATTGTTGCCCGGCATTGCGCGTCGTGCAGACCAGCTATGCTCTCTTTGTCTGGGATATGGGCTGGGGGTGACTTTCAAGGATGCCGAAGGTGCCTTGCTGGGAACTGAAGTTATTTTCGATGAGGTGACGCCGAATGCCTTGCGCCTGTTGTGTATGACAGACGTCTTGAATGAATTGATTCAGGGGGGGCCGAACTCTGACTATACCCCTCTGGACGAATTGTTGTACGATTAGTGAAATAAAAGATAAAAAAATGAACGTTGTTAAGATAATATTAAGAATACTTCTGCTATAATTATCTTGAGATGTAAGCTTTTTAGGGGATAAATCATGGCGAAGAGTGCATGGGCCGGTAACAGACCAGTTACATTTTTTAAAAAAACCGGGATCACAAAGGATTACGTGAGGACTGACTCTGTGGAAATACAGGAAGTTGCAAGCATTAATAAATTGATCTCTCAGATTGAGACAATGAAGGCAGTCAAACCGGATTTGGCCAAACTGGATTCGGCTGATAAAACCCTGGTTGATTTGAAAGCAAAAATTATGAATGCGATTCGTCCTGAAGCAGATGTTTTGCAAAAAAATGAGCAATCACATTCACTGGAAGAGAAAAATGACATCCAGGCGGCGGAGGCTGGTTATTCTACAGGACCCAAATAATAGTCTGTTGTAATAATAATAAAGTTCTTTATGAGAAATGACCAACTGACAAAACAACAAGCTGATGCGGTGCTGCGTGCACTGGATGATGCCATCGTGCAGGGCCCCTGGGATGAGTCGAACTTCCTGAGGGTTATCGGCAAGAATTTGCGTTTGATTCGTGATGAGTTTGTCAGTCGAGTTGAGTCAGCAGAAAAAGGCAGTGCTGAAGCCACCACTTCCCTGGCCAATCAGCTTGCCTTGCGACGCAGCCAGCAAAAAGTATTTATTGCCCTGTATTCCTCTGATGGCAAGAACATGCAATCCTGGGAGTGGATTGTGACCAATTTGCCCCGACAAATGATTGCCCGCGCAATATATGCCAATGAAGATGACGTTAAAGCCATTATCAAAACCAAGGAAAATCAAATCAATGAAGCCTATGTTGCTATCTATATCGGTGAGCATGACATTTTACAGGTGAGTGCAGATAAAGTTCCTGTCGATAAGCTGGGCAAGCCAAGATTATTGTTAAGGGATGGATCGCTCAAGCTGGAAAATATCGATTATTTTGTTCATCAGTCAGGCACATATCATTACGAAGGTTCACGTCTGGTTAAAAATAACCCGGCGTGATTGCATAAAGCTTTATACCTGTGATAGATATATACTATATCAAACAATTCAAATTGAAGTGATTCGATGGCCCAACAAGCACAGGGACAGGGTGGCGATAATTCAATGGCCCCGATATGGGTAGGCGTGCTGATATTTATTGTCGGGCTGCTTGTCTGGACTGTCGGCCATACGCATATTGTTGCGTTTCTGTTTTTTCTTACGACCATGCAAGCAAAACTGATGCTGTTTTTTACTCATGCAGAACAGCTGGCCAGTGATATCTATGTAATGGAAACCCTTGATCCTGCCTCGATAAATATCCTTCAGGTGGATCTGCTCATGAGAAGTGTGGGGGAGTATTTTCGTTACCCGGTTATTGCAATTCTTCTGATTATGGCAGTATGGCTCTATAAATCCGATATTACGCTGAAGTATCGCCGTGCCCACAGTATGAAGTCGTTACGAGCCCAGGAGCAGCACAACTGGCCTGCAATCATGCCTGTGGTAAAGGAAGATCTTGTAAACGTCGATATCAATACGGGTCCATGGGCAATGGCCCTGACGCCAATGGAATTTGCGCGCAAGTACAAGCTGCTTAAAAAAAATGATGCCTTGCTGGATAGTGCGTTGCCAGGAGAGGAGATGACGGCCGGGATTCGCAGGGGTGATGCAAAACGTGTGTTTACACTGCAACTGGGGCCTGTCTGGACCGGATTTGATCATTGTCCGCCTCATGCACGCGCACTGGCAGCTGTTTTTATGGCACGGATTAATCGTGACAAAACATCAGCTTACCGCATTTCCGGCGCACTGGATAAAAGCGTGTCCGAAGGCAAGCCGGATTATGCTGTAGCAACAGAAACACTGAAAAAATATGAGCACACAGAAATTGTTCAGGATGTCTTGAGCAAGCATTCTTATTTGTTAACGGTGATGGCTTCTCTTCTGAAAGCAGCGCGGGATGATGGTGTTCTGTCCAGCTCGGAGTTTTTATGGCTTAAAACAGTGGACCGCCGTTTATGGTATATGTTGAACAGTGTCGGCAGGCAAACGCCTTTTGTCGAAGTGGGCGGTCCATTTGCTCACTGGATTGCAGAGAATATCACAGGCCGTCGTTCACTGACGCCGATGATTGATGAAGCAATCAAGGGACTTGAAGTTGCAATCAAGGAAGTCAAGCTGTCTCCACAGGAGTTAAAGGGGCTGGAGCCATGATACGAGGTCATGATGCGCGGTATTGATGCACGAAATGAGATGGACCCAACCAAGCTTTTGCGCGATACGCGAACTATCGGCATGCGGCTTGCCGATTTTTTCAACAAGCCATCCAATGTCGCGCTGTGCATGACGGTTCTGGCCATTGCGTCCTGGTTTGTGCCTGAGGCTGCGTTTTTTCTGTTTTTGATGGGGTTTGGTCTTTTTCTGTATGGTTTGACTCGCAAGAAGGTATTGCCGTTTCGTCTGCCCCAGGTTTCACATATGCGTGACCTGAATGATTTGAAACCCGGGATTAAAACACCCAACATGGCGCGGGGGATTACTTTTTTTGGCAATGACATCAAAACCAATGAAGAATTATGGTTTGCCAATGAGGATATGCGTACGCATGCGCTGATTTTTGGCTCAACCGGTAGTGGTAAGACCGTCGCATTGACCTCCATTGCCTTTAATGCGTTGACCCAGGGTAGCGGTTTTATATATGTGGATGGAAAGGGCGACAGTGCCTTGTTCGCCATGATCTTTTCCATGGTGCGTGGCATGGGGCGCGAAGATGATTTGTTGCTGGTTAATTTCATGACTGGCGCCAAAGATATTATCGGACCACAGGAAACACGTCTGTCCAATACGATGAATCCGTTTTGTCAGGGTTCCTCCAGCATGTTAACGACGCTTGTAGTCAGTTTGATGGGGGGCTCTGGCCAATCTTCTGATGGTGATATGTGGAAAGGCCGTGCCATAGCATTTGTAGAAGCATTGATGCGTGTACTGGTCTATATGCGTGATCAGGGGGCGATATTACTGGATGCGGATACCATTCGTAATTATTTTACCCTGGACAGGCTGGAGACCATTGTAATCGATAAAATTTTCCCCCGTGATGACCAGGAAGGAGTCAACATGGAGTCGGTCCCCAAAGTGGTGACGGACCCCCTGCGAAACTACGTTATACAATTACCTGGATATAACAAGGAAAAAAAGGGCAAGCAGGTGTCCCAGGTACTGGAGCAACATGGATTTATTACCATGCAGCTGGTGCGAAGCCTTTCCTCGCTTGCGGATACATATGGTCATATCATGCGGACCAATCTGGCGGAGATCGATTTCAAGGATGTGGTATTGAACCGGCGAATTCTGGTGGTATTGCTGCCTGCGCTGGAAAAATCACCGGATGAACTCTCCAATCTGGGTAAAATTATTGTCGCCTCGCTCAAGGCAATGATGGCTGCGGGTCTTGGAGAGTCGGTTGAAGGTGATTATCGGGATGTGATCGAGCGCAAACCCACCACAGCTCCTACTCCTTATATGTGTATCCTGGATGAGTATGGATATTACGCCGTGCAGGGGTTTGCCGTTGTTCCTGCCCAGGCACGCTCGCTTGGATTTTCGGTTATTTTTGCTGGCCAGGATTTGCCTGCGTTTCAGAAGGCATCCAAAGAAGAAGCGGCATCAATCGGTGCGAATACCAACATTAAAATTTGCATGAAGCTTGAGGATCCCGGTGAAACGTGGGATTTCTTTACCAAAACTGCCGGTGAGGCTTATGTATCAAAGGTAGACTCTTTCCAGACCAAGGAAGGCAGTATGACAAATACCTACACGGATACCAAAAGCTCTTCATTTGAGAAACGTGCCAGAATTGACTTGCTGGATCTTAAAGAACAGACTGAGGGAGAGGCGCATATCTTCTTTAAATCAACCATCGTGCGCTCAAAGATGTTTTACGCCGCACCGCCTCCGGTCAAGCGATTGAAGTTGAACCAGTTCCTGAAAGTTGAGCCGCCTCCGGATGATTATCTGTTGAAACTGCAAAAGCAATTGTCGGAATTCCAGGTGATACTGGACAGCAATGATTTCAATATCAAAAACACTGCAGAGAGTGAAGAAATCACCCTGATTACCAAAACGCTGCATGAGTCGACGCTTGATGAACCGATCGAACGCGGTGTGGCAGCATTGCTGGCATTTCACAAGCATAATGAGCCCGAAAGTGTTGAGGAACTGGTTGAGGAAACCGTCACTGGTACGTTGACCATCTTTACACCGCTGAACCAGCCTTCCAGTGCGCCTCCGTTACTGACAAGAAATGTCGCCCTGTTTTCAGAGGCGTTGTTGCCTATCAATGAAACACGCAATTATTTGATGGACATTGAGCGCCTGAGCGGGGAAAAAGACAGCCTTGCCGGAACCATTGCCAACGAGATGATCAAAGACTTTCAGGCAGCAACACATTACCCTCCTGAAGAGCGTGTACAGGTTGCACCTGATGAGCTGGCAGGGCTGATCCAGGTGCTTGCTGAAAAAATCAAGCGTGAACGGGAAGCGGCAAAGAACAAGGTGCAGGAAGAAGTTTAGGTAATGTCTGGTCCTTAATTTTTTCCAGTCACGGCTTGTAACAAAACGTAGAGTATGGTTTTATTGTTAACTGGTCTAATTCGATTTTATAACAGGGATTTGGTTTGAGACGATCATACGCTTGCTGCTTTGCTCAGTCAGCAAGGCTAGTCGCTCTGCTAGCCTTGATGGGTCTTTCCGGTTGTCAACAAATGCGGTCGCCACAGCCCGTTTTTGAAGCCAATAAATTGCCAACGCATGTAGATGGTGCCTCTGACAAGCAGATTATATCATTACAAAACCGACTGGAAAAAAATGGTGTGCGGGTTATCACTATGGGCCAGGATTACATGGTGAGTATTCCATCCAAACTGATTTTTGCCCGTCAGTCGCCACGGTTGACCTGGGAATCCTATGGGATATTGAATGATGTGGTGTGTTACTTGCAGCAATTCCGAAAAATAAATGTCAATGTCACTGCATTTTCCACCAAATACGTGTCTGAGCGTCGGGAACATGCCCTTACGCTGACTCGTGCCAGGGCAGTCGGTGATTACCTCTGGTCGCAGGATATTGATACCCGGTTTATTTTTACACAAGGTTTGGCGAGCGATAAACCCAAGGGTGCATTTACACAATATGAAGATGGTTCAACATTATCCAGAGTAGAAATAACGTTCAGGCGGGCTGTCGCTTGATTTGGAGATGAAAGTTGAGCAGGGGAACATGGACTAAAATCAGGCAGTCAAACCGGTTTTACGTTGAGACGTATCGCTGGGCAGTGATTGCTCTGTTTTTTTCGGTTATGCTGAGTGCTATTTTGAGCGTGGCGATATATTATGTATATTCCGGTCGGGGTCAACCGGATTTTTACGCGACGGATGGTGTGACACCACCCGTGCCTCTAAAAGCACTGAATCACCCGAATTATTCATCTGGTGCATTGCTTGCAAATGACCAGAACGATAATTCCAACTCAAAAGTCAAGACGTACTGAGAGGATGCTATGCCAGAAGATGCTTTGATTGCTGTTGCAATGCGAAATGATTTCTACCGTGATGGACAACGCAAGCTGATGTCCACCTTGATGATCTCAATTCTCGCAAATTTTATTCTGGCCGGTATGCTCATCTATGTGATTACTCACCCGCCGGCACCAAAATATTTTGCTACCAGCATTAGTGGTCGAATTACGCCACTGTTTCCTCTTGATGAGCCTAACCAGTCTGACTCAGCTGTGTTGCAATGGGCAAATCAGGCAGCGATTGCCGCATTTTCCTATAATTTTGTTAATTATCGTACAGAGTTGCAGGCATCTTCAGGTTTCTTTACTGCCGAGGGCTGGGATCAGTTCCTCAAGGCATTGAATGATTCCAATAACCTGATTGCGGTCAAGGCGAAAAAACTGATCGTCTCGGCAGTGGCTACCAAGGCTCCGGTGATTTTACAGAAGGGCATTCTGAACGGACGTTATTCATGGCGGGTACAGATGCCGCTGCTGGTCACCTATCAAAGTGCGAGCGAATTTAGCCAGCAAAATAATGTTGTCACTGTGTTGATAACCCGGGTGTCAACCCTTAACTCACCTCGCGGGATTGGAATATCTCAATTTGTAGTCGGTCCAGCAGGTGGCGGGGGCGATTGATGACATTTCAGGAAAAATGGCAGCAATTCACTTGTGTTTCAATCATGTTACTGGCAGGGATAATTTGCACGGGTGATGGTTATTGCGCAGACAAGGCAAACTCCACCCAGCAGGCACTGGAGCAATTGCGCCTGTTGCAAAAGCGAATGGCACCTGCCGGGGCATCTGCGGACAGTCAAACCGCACCAGCTCCTGTTCCGGTTGCACCACAAAAACCGGCGTTGCCGGTTGCTGTCAGCACGCCACCTTCCGGAGATAACAGTTTGCCTTCCGTTTCCGAAAATGAAGTGGTTGAGTCGCTGGCTTTTGATGGAGTGAAGGAACAATTGTTTCCCCTGACGCCGGAAGAAATCGTACGATTAAAGCAAGCTTATCAAACGCAGGAGTTTGCAAAGGAATCCCCTGCTGGCACGCCCCCCAGGCCGACAGCAACGTCCCAGTTTGTGAATTTGTCCCCCGGGTCAACACCGCCTGTGATTCGGTTGTCCCAGGGCTTTGTCTCATCTCTGGTTTTTCTGGATTCAACGGGTGCTCCATGGCCGATAAGTGCTTATGATTTGGGGGATCCTTCCGCATTTAATATTCAGTGGGACAAGACAGGCAACATGTTGATCATTCAGGCGAGCAAGCTGTATACCTATGGTAACCTTGCGGTCCGATTGCGTGGCTTGAATACACCCGTGATGCTGACCCTGATTCCAGGACAAAAAGCAGTGGATTATCGGGTTGATTTACGAGTTCAGGGATTTGGCCCGAATGCCAAAACCATGATGATGGATAATGGTTTGCCGCCTTCAGCCAGCGATATATTGCTGCATGTGCTGGATGGTGTACCCCCGCCGGGCAGTTCGCGTCTTGTGGTGTCAGGGGGTGATGCCCGGATATGGATGCTGAACGATAAAATGTACGTGCGAACAAATTTGACGATATTGTCACCTGGCTGGCTTGGCAGTATGACCAGCGCGGATGGTATGCATGCGTATGAAATGCAGAAATCCCCGGTTTTACTGGTTTCCTGGCATGGCAAGGTCATGCAACTCAAGGTAGAAGGGTTATAACGACATGGCAGGCAAAAAAGATAATATCAAAGCGCTGTTCGCTAACTCAAGATCCAGGATCATTATCCTGTTTACAGTGATTTTGCTGGTAGTCACCGTAGTGATTGGTGTTATCAAATTCAGCTCATCAACGGGTGGTGTCAGCGCGGAGGTGACCTTGAATGGCGGGGCTGCCGAAGGGATTCAATCCACACCGGGTTCATTGAACCAGACCGCACAATATGCAGCACTGCAGGAAACCCAGAATATTGAACAGGCCAAAAAGGCCCGGGAAACAGGGACCAGTGCCATTCCCACAATCATTCGTACACATGCCTTTGGTGAAGGAGTGCAGATCATCGGGCAGAAGGAAGGTGAGGGTGGTGTCGATTTTTCAGCCTTAACCCATGATGATTCGGGTGATGAACAAAAGATGATGTGGGTACAGACATTGAAAAACGGTGGTTGCACCAAAGCCAATGTTGACAAGGTGGTGGCACAGGGAGCCGGAGTCAGTGAGTTAAAGAAAGTTTGCAGCTGTGCACAACTGAAAGGCTTTGGGTTTAAACTGCGTGAACTTGAACCGGCCTGTTCCTGTGCTGAATTGAAAACAGCAGGATTTGATATCGTACAATTCAAGGAAGCAGGCTTTACTGCTGGTCGACTCAGGTTGTGTGGATATGTTGCCTGTGATGAGCGAGGGGTTGGGTTTACTGCTAAAGCAATGAAAGCCGGCGGGTTTTCTGATGGAGAATTAAAGGGAGCCGGTTTTTCCGACAAGGAAATCGCCCGCACAGGGGGTATACCTGATGGAATAACAGCTGATGACATCCGCAAGGCCGGCTGTGAAGTCAGTGCTCTGGATCGCCTGAGAAAGGCGGGTGTGTCTGCAGCTGCGATTCGTCGTATCAGCGGGTGCAGCGCGGCTGCCATGAAGGCTGCTGGATTTAGCGAAGATGATTTGAAAAATGCAGGATACAGTCCAGCTGAACTAAAGGCAGCAGGATTTGGTGCATCAGACTTGAAAAATGCTGGTTATAATGCAGCCGATTTGAAAGCAGCTGGATATGGACCAGCCGATTTGAAAAATGCAGGTTTTTCAGCCAAAGCCCTGAAAGCAGCAGGTTTTGATCCCGATCAAATCAAACAGGCCGGCTATACCAGCAAACAGTTGCAGGATGCCGGTATTACAGCTGTACCGGGACTTGAACAACTGGCGCCCGTACCTGGTGCATTGTCAGCCTTGCCATCGGTGACCGAACCAACCGGTGCGGCCGCGATTGCTGCTGCGAACGCAAAACGCATTGATGATATTCGCAAACAACAGGAAAAGCAGATGGCAGCCCAGCGCTATCAGCAGAAAATACAACAGAAAACCAGTACAATGATGGCTGCAGCCAATCAGTTATTGCAATCATGGAAAGTGGTAGCCCAGCAATCATACACAGCAGGTACAGAAAAAGAAGAAGCCAAAAATCTGGCTGCAATGGCACTTGCCAAAGAAGAGACGCACGCTGTAAATGGAATGTTGTATGAATCCGGGTCCAGTGAAAAACCGCTGGCTGTGATTAAAACAGGTGATATTCTGTTTGCAGT
>CAZDYY010000015.1:0-12934 GCA_964509745.1 uncultured Legionella sp.
TCAAAAACATGTCTGCGAAATCAGTGGATTTGCTGAAAGATGATATCGATTCGGCAGGTCCTCCCAAACCACGAGAGTCTGTTGATGCGCAAAAACGTATTGTGGCGCTGGCGAAACAACTCATCAGCGAACAAAAAATATTTTTATCGGATGGAAAACCATAACCTCACTCCCCGCTCGGATGACGCAGTGAGTCTTTATGTTTTGACCAACAAGAGAGATTATGCAAGACATTTATCAACATCATATTGATGACTTTGAGGTTTGGGAATACCCGAAAATTACTAACGGTATTGACCATGAACCGGTGATGGATAGCGAGCAGAGTACCGTGGAACCTGAGGTGCAGGGGTCTGAGCATGTGATGCAAGAGCCTGTTCTGGAGCATCCTGAACCGGTTGAACATCTGTCAGAATCGATTCATGAGAAAATCAATTATCTCGATGCGATGGGGCAGCAGATAGCCATTAAGCTGGCTGAAATAGATGCAACAATATTGCCGGATGTGACGGCTCTTGTTAAACAAACAGTAAAAAAAATCATATTGAAAGAATTGAGTGTCGATGAAAATATCATTAAAAATATGATTGAACAGTCGCTGGAAAAAATTAATAAAGACAAGGCGCCGTGTATTATTCAGGTTGCCGGGACGGATTATGCTGTGTTTGAAAACGCCCCTTGTCTGGAATACGTGCAAATTTCAGTTGATCCTGCGTTAACTCCGGGGAGTTATATTATCAAAACTAAATACAGTGAACTTCAGGCGATTCTTGACGATCGGCTAACGGTTTTATTTGGATTGTGATGCATGAACATTAAACAGCATATGATGCACCTGTCACAATCTGTCGCCAGCGTGGAGGATGTAAGGATCTACGGAACCATTGTGCGGATTTCTGGCTTTATGATTGAGGCGGTGGGGCTGTTTGTATCGGTTGGATCAATTTGTAAAATTCATATCGCCAGTATCCGGCGAAGTATTCTGGCTGAAGTTATCGGGTTTTCAAATGAACTGACCCATCTGATGGCTTATGAAGAGATTCAGGGGATTTTGCCGGGGAACACCATTCACTTTTCAGATAAATTGCTGCGTGTTCCAGTCGATGCTTCATTGCTTGGACGGGTGGTGAATGGTTTGTGCGAGCCTATCGATAACAAAGGTCCGTTGAATATTACCCGGTTTTATGAGCTCTACTCAGAAGCCGTGAACCCAGTCAAACGGACACGGATTATTAAACCGGTTGATGTGGGTGTGAGGGCAATCAATGCGCTGATTACCGCAGGGTATGGACAGCGACTGGGGCTGTTTGCCGGTTCCGGGGTCGGGAAAAGTATCTTGCTGGGGATGATTACCCGCTTTACCAGCGCTGATGTGGTGGTGGTGGGTTTAATTGGAGAGCGGGGGCGTGAAGTTAAAGAGTTTATTGAAGAGAATGTCGGGGTAGACAATCTGGGTAAAACCGTGATTATCGCAGCTCCTGTGGACACCTCGCCGTTAATGCGCGCCAATGGTGCCATGGTGGCTACAACCATTGCTGAATATTTCAGGGATCAGGGCCTGAATGTATTATTAATTATCGACTCCCTGACGCGCTACGCACAGGCCTTGCGGCAAGTATATTTAACGCTTGGAGAAATTCCCGGCTCAAAAGGGTATTCTCCTTCGGTGTTTTCAAAAATTTCCCAGCTGGTTGAGCGAGCGGGTAATGGCTCTGAAACACAGGGATCAATCACAGCATTTTATACGGTGCTGACAGAAGGCGATGACATTAATGACCCGGTGGCTGATCATGCCCGCTCGATTCTGGACGGGCATATTATGCTATCCAGAAAACTGGCGGATTCAGGGCATTATCCGGCGATTGATATCAGTAGCTCAATCAGTCGGGTGATGACGTCCATTTTATCCAAACACCATGTGAATCAGGTGCATAAATTCAAGCGGCTGTTTAGTGCCTGGCAGGAAAATCAGGATTTGATAAAAATGGGCATGTATCAAGCTGGCTCTGATCCACTGGTCGATGAGTCCATATTGCATCATGAAAAAATGGTTAATTTTTTACGTCAGGGCATGGATGAGCATGCCAATCTTGAAGACAATATTGCCGGATTGATGGACTTATTTTGACTAAAGATAAAGCAAGACAACTCAAATCAATGATCAATGTATTTGAGATTAAACAAGAGCAGCATAAACAGAACATCCAGAAAATAAATCAATTGATGGAGAAAAAAAACGCATCAATCCGGACGCTGCAGCAATATGCGGCATCATATGCGGATAAACTCGATGATTTATTATCGACAACCGTGCCGATAATCAGAAATAACCAGTTGTTTTACAGGCAGTTACAACAGGTGATTCATGATGAGAAAAAGGAACTGGATAAACTGCAGGGTATCAAGGCTGATTTGATCAGGAAATATCTGGATCTTGATGCAAAAGCCAGAGGGCTTGATGCAATGCATGAGGATGTATTGCATCTGCAACGGATTGCCAGAGATAATGCCGAGGAAAGTGAGCGTTTTGATCAACTGATAACAAGGACAGGAATGGAAAAAAAATGGGAGAATTAACCTTAATGTCTGCAATGCAACATATGTTGCTGGTTACCATGTTTGCCGTATGCATTATTACGGTGCCTACATTGATTGTCGGGGTGATCATCTCCATTATTCAGGCAGCCACCCAGATTAATGAAATGACCGTTGCATTTATACCCAAACTGATTGTGATGTTTGTTGTCATACTTTCACTGACACCATGGCTGCTGGAGAAGCTGGTTTATTTGACCCGGCAATTTATGCTCAATATACCCAGCTATATTAGCCAGACATGATTAGTACCCGTTTTATCCAGGCTGTTGCGGAACATTTGACTATTTTTACTCTGGTTATGGCCCGGATATCTTCAACCCTTGCAACACTGGTTATCTTCAGAAAGGAAATGGTTCCGGCAAGAGTGGCTGTCATTTTATCGGTCGTGTTATCTGTATTTGTTCTGGTTTCAGGCCAGGTTGATTCGCTGAAACCGGAATTGTCGTCCGCACAACAGGTCTCTTGCCTGTTTGTGCAGATTTTTTCCGGGTTTGTCATTGGTCTGGTGATTAACCTGTTTATTGAAGTGTTCCTGGCGCTGGGGCAAATTATCTCGATTCAGTCTGGCCTTGGGTTTGTTAATCTTTTTGTGCCTAAAGTGGGTATGATTACCCCGTTGTCGCAATTTTTTATTATTGTCGCAACGCTGATTTTTCTGGGATTAAATGGTCATTTAATGTTGATTAAAATGATGATCCAGTCTTTTACGGTCAATTTCGCAGGCTTGGGCCAGATTAATCTGCAGGCGCTGGATAAGCTCTTGTTATTTTCGAAAATAATATTTTCAGGCTCACTGATGCTTTCGCTGTCCATAATTATTTCATTACTTGGCTCGAACCTGACCATTGCCGTGATAACAAAATTCGCACAGCAGCTGAATATCTTTGCTATTGGTATTAATATTTCGTTGATTATTTGTTTTTTTGTAGCGTATGTCAGTTTTGATGCGATTCTGGAAAATGGAACGATATTGCTGAATGACTGTATGGGGTTTGCGGAAAAAATAAATATTGATATGGTCAATCGGTCCTGATTTTTTATGTCATGGGTAATGTATCTAGTGAGAAATTATGAGTGAATCCTCACAGGAAAAGCAGTTTAAGCCATCGTCGCGGCGAAAGGATGACTTAAGGAAGAAAGGTAATTTTCTTCGTTCAAAGGATCTCAGTAGCGGGATTATCCTGTTGATTTCCATTCCGGCCCTGTTATGGACGGCCAGTGCTTTTTTTACAGTGATAAAAACCAACTTTACGGTTCTGTTTTCAAGTTTTGAGCATGTAGCCTTGCTGTTTGAAAATCCCGCTGATTTATTTCGAAGTCTGGCATTAAATAATTTTTTACTGATACTGCCGTTGTTTGTGATGTTGTTTTTGTTTTCCTTTTTAATTCCTTTTATGTTTGGCGGGTTTGGTTTTTCCATGAGCCTTGTTAAATTCAAGCCAGAACGCATTGACCCCCTGAAAAATCTTAAAAAAATCTTTTCATTTAATAACGTGATTGAAATCATCAAGGCAACCTTCAAATTTGGTCTGTTTTTTTCTTTACTGGTATTTTTTTTATGGAATAACAGTGATGCCTTGTTTGGATTACTGGATGTTCACAATCAACTCAAGTTGACAGACGGATTAAAATTGATAAAAAATTATTTATTTCTAGTCATGCTCGGCATAATAATTACTGTTACAATCGATATGATTTACAGTTATGTCACGCATCAGAAAAAAATCATGATGTCGTTACAAGAAGTCAAGGATGAACAAAAAGAAACCGATGGTAATCCGGAAATCAAACGCAAAATCCGTGCTGCACAAATGGCAGCATCCCGCCAGAGAATCCAGCTGGATGTGCCGGGTGCTACCGTCATCATCACCAATCCGACGCATTATGCCGTTGCACTCAGATACAGTGAGAAGCAGGATAAAGCACCGAAAATTGTTGCTATGGGGAAAAATAATATTGCAGCCGAGATTCGCCTGATTGCAATAAAACATGCAATTCCGATTTATGAAGCACCGGAGCTTGCACGAGCCATCTTCTTTACGGGCAAGGTTGGTGCTTACATTGCTGATGATTTATATATGGCAGTAGCCATTGTATTGTCCTATATTGCACAACTGAGACATTATCAGATGGGGCTGGCGAAAAAACCCGAGTATGTGAAGGATTTGCAGATTCCGAAACATTTTATTTTTGATAAAAAGTAGGACTCAATGGCAAGCAATATCATTAATTTAAAACAAATCAGAACGGTAAACTTTGGTTCAGTCATACTGGTTATTGCCATGTTGCTGATGATCATTATTCCGTTGCCGCCATTTGTGCTGGATTTGTTGTTTACCTTCAATATCACACTGTCGCTTATCATCATGATGGTCTGTATTTACGTGATTAAGCCACTGGAATTCAGTTTGTTCCCTACGGTGCTGCTGATTACCACCTTGTTGCGTTTAACCCTGAACATTGCCTCAACACGGGTCGTTTTGTTGCATGGACATGAAGGACCCAGTGCTGCAGGGGAGGTCATCCGGGCATTTGGTGAAGTGGTGATTGGAGGGAATTTCGTTGTCGGGATGATCATTTTTATTATCCTGATGATCATCAATTTTATCGTTGTCACAAAAGGTGCCGGCAGAATTTCCGAGGTGACCGCCCGTTTTACCCTTGATGCCATGCCAGGCAAGCAGATGGCCATTGATGCTGATTTAAATGCCGGCGCGATTACCCAGGAAGAAGCCAAGGTACGCAGAAAGGAAATCATGCATGAATCCGAGTTCTACGGTTCCATGGATGGTGCCAGCAAATTTGTTCGCGGGGATGCGGTAGCCGGATTGCTGGTGCTGTTCATCAATATGATTGGCGGAATGATCATAGGGATGGCGCAAAATGGCATGTCATTTGAGATGGCAGCAGAAACATTTTCCATTTTAACCATCGGTGACGGACTGGTGGCACAGATCCCTTCATTATTATTGTCAATTTCTGCAGCCATTATTGTGACCCGTGTTTCCAATGATCAGGACATGGGTGAGCAAACGGTGACGCAAATTTTCACCAATCCCAGGCCATTGATTGCAACGTCCCTGATTTTATTATCGGTTGCACTCATTCCTAAAATGCCGCATTTACCGTTAATGACCTTCTCGCTGGTGGTGCTGGTGTTTGCATCGTATATTGCAAAAAACAAAACGGGCAAGCCTTTGTTACTCACGGACGCATCCAGCCCCTCCCAGGCGCTGGTACCGAAATCTGAAATTGAAATAGACTGGAATGATGTCGCTACAGTGGACAGGCTGGCGCTTGAAATTGGCTATGGTCTGGTCAGCCTGGTCGGTGTGAAAAAAGACGGGTTGTTAATTTCAAGAATCAAGGGTATACGTAAAAAACTGTCTCAGGATTTTGGATTTTTAATTCCAACCATTCATATCAAGGATAACCTTGATTTGGCGCCGAATTCCTATCGAATTTATTTGAAAGGGGTTGTTGTTGCTGAAGCCAGTGTTTATCAGGATAAATATCTGGCAATCAATCCTGGTCATATTACGCTGGCCTTGCCGGGGGTAGCCTGCAAGGATCCGTCCTTTGGGCTTGATGGTTACTGGATAGCCAATGATCAAAAGGACTATGCGCAAGGCATGGGGTATACCGTTGTGGATGTCAGTACGGTGATTGCAACGAATGTTAACCAGGTCATCTGCAGCAATACATCCCATCTGCTGGGGTATGAGGAGGTGCAGCAGTTAATCAACCGGCTTGCCAACTCTGATCCCAAACTGGCTGAGGCTTTCACCGGCGTTGCTACCGGGATCCCGCTGAATATCATTTTCAGTGTCTTGCAGAAATTATTGCAGTCAGGAATTCCGATTATTGATTTCAGAACCATTGCTGAACGAATGGTGGATGCATGGTCAAAATCAAA
Organism: uncultured Legionella sp.; assembly: GCA_964509745.1. Lineage (GTDB taxonomy): Bacteria > Pseudomonadota > Gammaproteobacteria > Legionellales > Legionellaceae > DDPF01. Next base: position 6,515 of record CAZDYY010000015.1, read on the forward strand.
AGATCATGATTTATTAACGGACGCGGTGCGTATCGCATTGCGACACCTTATCATATATAGTATTTGTGGCAGTCAAAAAGAGTTGCCTGTTGCAGTGATTGATCATGAACTCGAGCAGATATTGCTGAAGTCTGTCCAGATAAACCAGGGGGCTGGTGAAAAAGTGATTGTTCTGGAACCGTCGTTAACCAACAAAATATACACAAAACTGCTCGAATATGTGCAAAAATGCAGCCTGAATTCACGACCGGTCATATTGCTGTTGTCAACAGAATTACGCTCTCTTCTGGAACGATTATTCAGGCCCAATATTCCTGGCATGCACTTTTTGTCGTTTGCTGAAGTCCCGGAAGACAAGCAAATAAAGATTATTGAAAAAATTGGATAGGTTCAGGGAACACAAGGAGACAGTGTGCAAGGCGTAGAATGCTATCAACAGATGACTCACGATGCGGATCTGACCCGCCTTGTGATGACGCATAGTCCTCTTATCAAAAGAATAGCTCATCATATCAAGTGCAAACTGCCACCACACATTGAGCTGGATGATTTGATTCAGGCTGGTCTTATCGGGCTGCTGGAGGCGCAAAAAAAATTTGATGCAGATAAAGGCGCTTCATTTGAAACGTATGCATCGATAAAAATTCGTGCTGCAATCGTTGATGATTTAAGAGTGAATACCGGTATTACCCGGCAAATCAGTGAAAATATAAAAAAAGTTGCTGTGGCAAGGACAAAACTGGAAAACAGTGAACGTCATGCCATGATATCCTCGCAAAGCATTGCAGATGAGATGGGGATCTCATTTGATAAGTATTCAGATATCATGTCTGAAATTAATGCGTATAAATCCATTAGCCTGAGTGAAGGCACGGTTTTTGATGATATCCCGCATGATGAGTTGCAAAATCCGTCAATTCAAATAGAAAAGGAAAATATCCGATCGTCAATAAAAACGGTGATTTCGGGGCTCCCAAAACGTGAGCAGCAGATTCTGGCCCTGTATTATAATGAGCAATTGAATTTCAAAGAGATAGCCGACATTCTGGATTTAACCGAGGCGCGTATATCACAATTGCATACTCTTGCACTGGAAAAGGTCAAGAAAAAATTTCAGTATGATTACGGGACGCTATGAAGGCGCATGGATGGTGTGCGGGCTGGATTTTCCTGCTCTGTTGCCTTTGTTCACCAGCACTTTTTTCCCATACCCCCTACGGTGAACTGATTTGCAAAGACCCGGGCTATACCTGTTATAAAGTGCTCCGCGGTGACAGCTGGGGTCAGTTGTTTCCTGATGAAAAACAGCGGGATATTGTCAAGCGGATTAATCGTACCAGTCAGTTTTTGCGACCAGGGATGATTATTGCCATTCCCGATCATTTATCGCAGCTGGGCCTTAATGATGTTGCTCCGTTTCCGCACAACATCAAACCCGCTGGAGAGAAACTGTTGTATATTGATCAGCAAAAACTGGCCTGGGCTGCCTATGATAAATCAGGGAAATTGCTCAGATGGGGGCCGGCTTCTCCAGGGTCCAATCCCTGCCCCGGGGTGGCCGGGGGGTGTTTGACCCCCGAGGGTTCATTCCGGATTTTGTCCAGAAAAGGACGGGACTGTATATCGAACTCTTTTCCGAGAATGTTAAATGGCGAGCGGGGCGGTGGTGACATGCCATATTGTTTGCATTTTTTCCGCGGGTATTCATTGCACGGGAGTACAGATTTGCCCGGATATCCCTCAAGTCACGGTTGTATCCGTCTGTTTATTGAAGATGCCCGATGGTTGAACGAGCAATTTGTTCAGGTCGCCACGAAGGATCTCAAGGGTACCCGGGTGGTGATTTTGAATTCAATACGCCAGACCTCGAAGGACAATTGACAATCGTGCCATGCGTTGCTACCCTCGAAATCAATTGTAATTAAGGACAATTACCTCTGTGAGCAAATTTCCCATTCATGCCAGATTATTTTTTGGGTTGATTGCATTCAGCATGATTTTAACCCTCTGGTCAACCAGAATTCATGCCGGGGAATATGAAACCAGACATCATCTGGAGTCCATTGTTCATTCTTTTGTTACCAAACGTTTTGATGCCAGGGGTGATGAGCGCATCAACGTTCAGGTGAGCTCACTGGATGAAAATACCAAATTATCACGTTGTCAATCAACCATTGAAGCATCGTTTGCCCAGGGAAACATGTCTGGTCAGTCTAATGCGGTGATTCTGAAATGCCATTCCGAGCCAGGATGGAATGTGTATGTACCGGTTACCGTGCAAATTTTTACCAAAGTTGTCGCAGCCAACCGGTTGATAGTGCCGGGGGACATGATTACAGAGCATGATCTTGCCTATGCAGAATTTGATAAAAATCGATTGTACGATGGATTTTTCAAGGACATGAAAGAAGTCGTGGGATTGTCTGTTGTCAGGTCGATTCCCGCAGGTACTGCCTTAACCAAAAGAAATGTGCGGCAAGTTGCTATCATTAAACGAAATCAAGCTGTTACACTGGTTATTAAAACAGGAGCAGTCGAGATCACGATGAGCGGGATCGCAAAATCTGACGGGTATATGAATGACGTGGTAAAAGTATTGAATCCTTCTTCCAAAAAAATTATCGATGCAGTAGTTACTGGACCGGAAAGGGCCCGGATTACGGTTTGATTACCAAGAGTACATATCATGCTGGTTATTATTGGATATTTAGTGGTTATATTTTCAGTGTTTGGCGGCTTTGCATTGTCCGGCGGGCATTTGTATGCCATGTTTCAGCCACTGGAGCTACTGATTATCGGGGGTGCGGCGGTCGGTTCGTTTTTTGTCGGAAACAGCATGAAAATCATCAAGGAAACGTTTCTCGCATTGCTTTCAACCCTGAAGGGGATTAATTACTCGCGGAAATTTTATGTGGAATTATTATCCCTGATGTTTGAAGTCGTTAACAAGATAAAAAAAGATGGCGTTTTGTCGATTGAAGCTGATCTGGATAATCAGGGCGAAAGCAAAATTTTCAATGCCTATCCACTGGTAAAGAAAGAAGCCTACATCATGGAGTTTTTAAGTGACTACCTGCGTTTGATCATTACCGGGCGAGTCAATATTCATCAACTGGAAGATTTAATCGATCAGGACATAGAAACGTTTGAGTGTGAACAGGAGCAGCCAATCCATGCGATTAATAAAGTGTCGGACGCCTTGCCGGCATTCGGGATTGTTGCTGCTGTCATGGGGGTGGTACATACCATGGAATCGATGGGCTCCATTCCGCCCGAGGCACTGGGCGCGTTGATTGCAAAGGCTCTGGTGGGTACATTTTTAGGCGTTCTTCTCAGTTATGGTTTTGCAGCACCCTTGGCCTCCTTGCTGGAGCATAAATTAAAGGCGTCCCTGAAGATTTTAAATGCCATAAAGATTGTTTTACTGGCGTCTGTGAATAATTTTTCCCCTGGTATGGCCGTTGAATTTGGCAGAAAAATTATTTATTCGAAAGAGCGGCCGAATGGACAGGAGCTGGATGTTTTGTTGAAAGAGATCAAGCAAAATAACATGAGCTTGCAGAATGAGTGATATTCGACCCCCAACGATTATTATCAAGCGGATCAAAAAAAACAAGCCTGAGCACCATGGCGGGGCCTGGAAAATTGCCTATGCCGATTTTGTTACGGCCATGATGGCATTTTTTATGTTGCTATGGTTACTATCCCTGTTGAACAAATACCAGCTTCAGGGCATTTCTGCTTATTTTCAGAAACCGTTGAAAGATGTATTTGTTGGTTCAAAAAATGCGGATGATCATAAAAAAACTGTTCAGGAAACGAGAGAGATAAACAAGAACAAAGGGAACAGTACGCCTGTACTAAAAGAAAAACATGCCGGTGTTCTTGTACCTGTATTGCCTGTCGTCAAGCCGAAGCAACAACGTCCGGCGTTTGAGAAGGACAAGGACTCAAATCATATCAAGGGTGATATTGATAAAGAAATGCATGATATTAAAAAACAGCTGGATGTGTCTTTGAAAAATAATCCTGCCATTTATGCCTATCGGGAACATTTGAGTTTTGAGATCGCTGAGGATGGCGTCAAGGTGTTGATTAAAGACATTGAAAATGAACCGATGTTTTCTCTGGGCAGAGCTGATTTCCAGAACTATAGCAAAAAAATCCTGCAATGGCTGAGTTCTGAATTTAATGCAATTCCCAAAAAAATTTTTATTCTGGGGTATACAGACTCTATTCCATATAAACAAAATGCCAGTTACACAAACTGGGAACTTTCTGTTGACAGGGCCAATGCGACAAGACGTATGCTGATTCAGCATGGTATGTCTCCAGACAAGGTGATACGCATTGCCGGATCGGCAAATCTGGCTTTATTGGATAAAAAAAGAGAATATAACTCCGTTAACCGTCGCATCGAAATCATTATTTTGACTGATACAGCGGCAAAAAAAATTATGAATGGATAGGCCTTGTCATGGATAAAAAATCAGCACGTAATGCAACCCAGGCCAAATCGTACGGCTCTGCCAGTTTTGGCGCGTCAGACGATGTTCCCTGCCAGTCACTGGCGGATAACAAGAAAATCATTCATATTACCGAGTTTTTCGCAGAAGAGGGCAGCAAGCGGCTTTCTTCCTTTTTAAGAAAAAAAATAACCATTGCATTAAATTCAATCAGCACCGGTTTGTTCAAAGAGATTGAGCATGATTATTCAAAAATGCTCATGCTGGGGTTTCAGGCCGGGCCTGGTGAGCAATTTGGTTTTATTATGTTTGACTTCCTGCTGTTGCACTCGGTCATCAATCTGTTGTATGGCGGAAAATTATCAACAGATGAGCAAATTATCGACACCCCAGGGCGTACTGGAATTCAAATCGCCCGAAAAGTTTCTGACATCTGTTTACAAGTCTTTCAGGATGCATTGAATGAGCATTTAAAAACAGATTTGCTTTTGTCAAATCTGTCGACTTCCCTTTATTCTGTTTTTAATCAAAAATTTGATGCTTGTTGTGACTTTGCATTTAATTTTTCCATGGATGCAGTATCCGGGGTGCTTCATCTGGTTATTCCTGAAAGTATTCTGGTCAATATCACGTCAGAATCCGGTGAGCATAGTGACATTACCGAGCAGGATTCAGACCAGGATTTGTATTTCAGTGGCCAGTTAAAGCATGAGCTGATTGATTCAAAAGTCACGATTTGCGCCATGCTGCCTGATATCTCGTTGCTGGTAAAGGATGTGGTCAATTTGCGTGCGGGTGATGTGATACCGATTGGTGATCCGACGCTGGTTTATATTGCACATAACCAGAAGAAACTGTTTTCTGCGATAGCCGGGCAATCCAGTTCACGTCGAATAGTGGAAATTATTGATACGGTGTAATTTTACGGGGAGTTGTTGTAATGAAAAATAAAGATGTAAACAATCCGGGTGATTCAATGATGGAAGAAAACGAGTTGTCTGATGCAGGTCATTCTGATAAACCATTTACTTCACAACAGCTGGATATTTTAAATGATGTGACGATGAATATCACAGTTGAAATCGGCAAGGCGAAAATTAAAATCAGTGAATTGCTGAATTTGAAAAAGGGATCCATCGTTGAATTACACCAGGAAGCGAACGAGCCACTGCAGATTTATGCAAATGACAAACCGTTCGCCAAAGGGATCATTATTACCGCAAATGGCAAGTATTGTGTGAAAATCATTTAGTTTTTTTATTATCGGTGTTTTATGCATGAATATGTAACGACCATGGTCGTGTTGGTTGGGATGATTGTTGGTGTTATTGTCGTTGTGTTTTTCCTGAAAAAAACCATGCCGTTCCGATTTGGCGGGACACGGCAGATTAACATTATTGAACAACTGGCACTGGGTTCAAAAGAACGCCTTGTCCTGTTAAGTATTGACAGGGAAATCATCCTGGTCGGCGTGACGCCCCATGGCATGTCGACGTTGCATGTTTGTCGGGATAGTAAAAATCTTCAGCCCACGGAACAGGATGGTGCACAGAACCGGCCGCGTCTATGAAATCACAAATTGTAAATATAGCCCGGCATCACAGGGGATGGTTTTTCACATTACTCGGCAGCCTCTTTCTGCTGTTTCTCAGTACACATGTGATGGCCGGCACTGCTCCGACCATCCCCTTGCTGGTTTCAAAAACAACCAATGGTGATGTGACCTGGAGTCTGAGCATTAAAATTCTGGCGGTGATGGCGCTGTTTACGGTGTTGCCCGCTCTATTGATTACCATGTCAGCGTTTACCCGGATTATCATTGTTTTTTCAATATTAAGACAGGCTCTCGGGATTCCAAACGTTCCGAGCAATCAAATCATGATTGGTCTGGCCCTGATTACCACGGTCTATGTCATGATGCCCACACTTGAAAAAGTAAACCAGCTGGGCGTGC
>CAZDYY010000016.1:0-4062 GCA_964509745.1 uncultured Legionella sp.
CAAAACCAAGCGCGGCATTTTCAGTACTGACAACGCGTTTCCAGCGAGGCCGTAATTTTTCAGCGCCAGTTAACGCGCGGGTCAGGTGAAAGCTTTCATCAACAAATGGTTTGGACAGAAAGGGTGCAAAAGACCCCAGCAAATGTGCACGAAGATATATTTTCCAGTCATCAAGCGGATTTGATTGCAATTCATGACTCATTGCTTGCATAAAATCAGGCATCGCAACATTCAGTGTCTTGATTTCAGCCTGTCCCATACCCGCAAGGTAGCGTGACCATGAAAAATCAGGTGCAATGCTCTCCAGTCTGGTGGTATCCATCATATGGTAGATTGCATGAGGGTCGCGCTGGGCAACCTGTGACATGGAGGCTTTTGCGAGGGCCGTTTCAATCTTCATGACTGTTTTGGCTTCAGTTGCTGCTTTTGCAGGGGTATCTCCTGCCAGAATGAACATATTGGTCAGGTATTTAATGTATGCGGCACGAATTTTTTTGAATTTGGCATCATCTTTTAAATAATAGTCCCTGTCAGGCAAACTCAAACCGCCTTGTATGATGGCTGCAATGACGTTGTTACTGTCGGTAAAATCCTGCATGCTGCAGAAATCAAATAGTGCATCCACACCAATCTGGTGCAGGTGAATAATTTCATTTAACAAGTCATCATGGCTATTGATAGCATTGATGCGTGCCAGTTCAGGCTGCAGGGGTTTCAGACCCAGCTTGTCAATGCTGCTGACATCCATGCCACTGGCATAAAAATCGCCGACTTTCTGTTGAATGCTGCCGGGTTTTGCATTTTTGTCGGCAGCAGCATCGAGAATTAACTGTCGTATCTGTTGTTCATTTTTTTCCTGTAAAACTGAAAATGTACTCCAGCTGGAATACTCAGGAGGGATGGCATTGTTTTTTTGCCACGCACCATTGGCATATTTGTAAAAATTTTCTCTGGCAGGGGTGTTTTTGTCCATCCAGTCCGTATTTAAAAAATCCGGTGCAGGTGTGGTTGCAATGGCTGAAAGAGAGGTGATACTGGTCAATAGCAGAGTGGTTAATCGCATCCGTATAGCTCCTGATAGCGTTGTAATTGATTGACGTATTGATGTTCATTATGTCGCTGCAAATAATCGATCAAATCAAACAAGGTAATAATAGATAATACACGAATGCCTTGTTGTTGTATTTCCCCAAGCGTAGACTGGTTTGTCAGTCCACGTTCACAACGATCAAGAGCAATCACGACCGCCGTGACCGTGCCGCCATGATCATGGATTAATTGTTGCGCCTCGCGAAATGCAGTACCTGCTGTGATGACATCATCAATAATGACAGTTTTCCCTGACAGAGGCGCACCGATTAATTGTCCGCCTTCACCATGGATTTTTGCTTCCTTGCGGTTAAATGTAACGGTGGTGTTGATCCCCGCTTCTGCCAGGGCGACAGCTGTGGTGGTCGCCAAAGGCAAGCCTTTATAAGCCGGTCCAAACAGATGTTGAAACTCAATCCCATTGTCTATGAGTGTCCGGGCATAAAACTGCCCGAGCTGACGTAAAGCCTTGCCTTGATAAAACAGGCCGGCATTAAAAAAATAAGGGCTGATACGACCTGATTTGAGGGTAAATTCACCGAATTTCAGGACGTTACAGTCCAGTGCCAAACGTATAAACTCATCTTTCATGCAAGCTCCTTTTACTGTTCTCTGGTGGCGCATTCGGGGGAGAAACCGGGATAACCTCCTCAAAGTATAAATTTTTTTTAAAAAAGTGTTAACAAAATATAAAAAAATGATATGCTGAATATGCAATTTGATTTATTGTAGCACGACAATAGCATAAACAAGGAGAGGAAAGCACATGTCACAACGTGAAACCGGACAGGTTAAATGGTTTAATGAAAAAAAGGGATTTGGCTTTATTGTCAATGAACACGGCGATGATATTTTTGTTCATTACAAGGATATTCAGGGCGTGGGCTTTAAAACATTGCATGAGAACGATTCAGTCAGCTATCTTGCGGATAAAGGTCCCAAAGGCCTGAAAGCGCTTGAAGTAACTGTGATTGGCGAGTCTGCCTGAGAACAGGATTTTTTTGTCTGGTTAAACCCAGTCGCGCACGGGCAGATAATCCGTATATAGTTTCGCCTCGGCACTGTTTGCTTCTGGCTGCCAGTTGTATTTCCAGCTGACTTCAGGAGGAAGCGACATGAGGATTGATTCTGTTCGACCGCCAGATTGCAGACCGAATAGTGTACCCCGGTCATAAACCAGGTTAAATTCTACGTAACGTCCACGACGATAAAGCTGGAATGCTTTTTCTTGCGCTCCAAATTCATGAGCTTTTCTACGAGTAACAATAGGGACGTAAGCAGGTAAAAAGTGATCCCCGATACTTTGCATGAGGGCAAAACTGTGATCAAATCCATGCTCATTGTAATCATCGAAGAATAATCCACCAATTCCACGCGCTTCTTCACGATGTTTGATGTAAAAATAACGATCACACCATGCCTTGAAGTGCGGGTATATCTCCTCGCCAAACGGCTGACAGGCATTTTTGGCCGTTTGATGCCAGTGTTGACAGTCTTCCTGAAATCCATAATACGGTGTCAAATCAAAACCACCACCAAACCACCAGACGGGCTCAGCGCCGGATTTTTCTGCAACAAAAAAGCGTACATTGGCGTGTGAGGTGGGGATATATGGATTGTCCGGATGAATGACCAGTGATACGCCAAGGGCAGAAAAGTGACGACCGGCCAGCTCAGGCCGGCTGACTGTGGCAGATGGAGGCAGTTGCCCCCCGGAGACATGAGAGAAATTGACGCCGGCCGAAGCAAAAACATCGCCGTGGGTCATGATGCGTGTCAGTCCGCCACCGCCCTGGGTTCTTGTCCAGGCATCTTCGATAAATTTGCCCCGACCATCCAGTTTCTCCAGCGAATTGCAGATGTTGTTCTGGAGTTGCAACAGGTAGGTTTTGATGAGGTCAATGGCATTTTCAGGCAATAAATTGTTCATAATGTAGTCAACATGTAAGCATATATTTTGAACAATAACATAAATAGGGTATAATGGCTACCTTGACTTTAATGACCATCACCCGGGTAGTCTTACCATGCATGCCAGCCTGATTTCTCCACTCTCAGTCGCACCGATGATTGATTGGACCCATACACATTTTCGCGTTTTCATGCGTATGCTTGCTCCCAGTGCATTGCTCTATACTGAAATGCAAACGGTTGGTGCTGTCATGAATAATCAGGTACGCGCTTTGGGGTATCATGCCATGGAAACACCGCTGGCATTGCAACTGGGCGGTGCCGACAAGGAAGGCCTGGTGAAATGTGCACAGCTGGCTGAAGAACAGGGCTATGCCGAGGTTAATTTAAATCTTGGATGTCCCAGTGATCGTGTGCAGGCCGGGCGGTTCGGAGCCTGCCTGATGGCCGAGCCTGATCAGGTGGCAGCGTGCATCAGTGCAATGAAAAAAGCCGTTAAAATACCTGTCACAGCGAAAACACGCATTGGTATAGACCAGCAAGACAGTTATGATTTTTTTGCAGCATTTGCCCATCGGCTGGTGGATGCAGGTTGTGATAAATTAATCGTTCACGCCCGCAAGGCCTGGTTGCACGGTCTGAATCCAAAACAAAATCGTACCATTCCGCCAGTGCAATATGATTATGTCTATCGCATCAAGCAGGAAATTACATCGGTTCCTGTGGTGATAAATGGCAATATTAATACGATTCAGGAGATTGAAGCTCATTTAATCGAGGTTGACGGGGTCATGCTGGGGCGGCTTGTCTGTCAGAATCCGTACGCCCTCGCTGTCATTCATCACGCGCTGTATCCTCACGCGCCACTACTGGCGCGCGGCAAAATTTTGCAGCAATATTTAACCTATATGGAGTCCATGCAAGCGATGGGGGTTTCCATGAGTTTATTGTTAAAACCAATTTTGAACATGGCACATTCCATGCCGGGTTCTCGGGCGTGGAAAGGGCAACTGGCCCTGGTTCAACGGTCTGGCGATCTTGCTATATTAAGGGATGCTATTT
>CAZDYY010000016.1:4072-8641 GCA_964509745.1 uncultured Legionella sp.
TGAAAACGCAGTGCCAATCCTCTCGATTGACAGTCCATGCGTTGTCGACTAGCATGCAAGCCGGTTCTTTCGTGTTACATAATACTAATAGTGTGTAAATCAAGATGATAAAATTACCTGTAATTGTTGGAATGGGTGGAATGAATTCTGCGGGTCGTACCTCGGGTTTTCATAGCTATAAACGCATGGTGTGTGATGTATTGTCTCAAGAGGAGATGTCGGATACATGGTGTGATTTGGCGAATCGCATGGGGATTTCCGCCGATGATATTGAAGCCATCAAACAGGGTACGCTGGTGCGAAGAATTGAAACCTTTGATCCGGATCATGTGCGATGTCATCACAAAGCCAGACTGGATTCATCAGAAAAACCAGCGTCGTTTATCATAAAAAAATCCAGATTACCTGCCGGGTTGGCTAAAACATGTCATATCGTATCGCTGGATAATAATGAAGTCCTTGTGGAAGTCAGCGGTGAAATTGATATTTTGCTTCCGGATACCATGGCGCTTGGAGTGACCAGTGCCGGCACAATTCCTTCAGGATTTGATCCGGGCAAATTGTATAATTCTCCCAATCATCCACGAGGGTTGAAACTGGCCGTGTATGGTGCGTCTGATGCATTAAATTCAATGGGTATTGAATGGGACGAAATACTGAAGCACATCAAACCGGATGAAGTGTCTGTGTACGGTGGCAGTGCGCTGTCGCAAATTGATGAAAATTCTCTCGCTGGTATCGTTGGTCAGCCGTTAATGGGTAACCGGATCAATTCAAAAATGATGGCTTTGTCCCTCTCGGAAATGTCGGCTGATTTTATCAACAGTTATATTATTAACAGTGTCGGTACCACGGGAAATAATGTTGGCGCATGTGCTTCCTTTTTATATAACTTGCGACAGGGTCTGCTTGATATCCAGTCAGGACAGTCCCGGATAGCCATCGTGGGTAATGCCGAGGCGCCGATTGTGCCGGAAGTGATTGAAGGCTTTCGTGTGATGAGTGCACTGGCAACGGATGATGATTTGCGTGCGCTTGATAATAGTCAAACCGTTGATAATCGCCGGGCTTGCCGTCCGTTTTCCAGTAACGCAGGGTTTACCCTGGCTGAGGGAGCGCAGTTTGTTATCCTGATGGATGACGAGCTGGCGTTAGAGCTGGGGGCGACCATTTATGGTTCTGTGGCCGATGTTTTTGTCAATGCGGATGCCAATAAAAAATCAATTGCAGGGCCTGGCGTGGGTAATTATATTACTGTTGCCAAAGCCACCGCGCTTGCGAAGGCGATCCTTGGGCAGGACGGGTTGCAAAAAACCTATGTGCATGCACATGGCACAGGTACACCGCAAAATCGTACGACAGAAAGCCATATTTTGAATGAAGTTGCCAAAACGTTTTCGATTGAACACTGGCCGGTGGCTGCGATCAAATCCTATGTGGGGCATTCTGTGGGAGCTGCAGGTGGTGATCAGCTGATTGCGGCCCTTGGTGTATGGCAATACGGCTGGATACCTGGAATCAAAACCATTGATCATATCGCTGATGATGTCTGTCAATCCAGGCTGGATATATTGCTGGATCATTATTATGCAGGGGAAAAAGGGGCAGATATTCAGGGTGTTATTTTAAATTCCAAGGGATTTGGCGGAAATAATGCATCTGCTCTGGTGTTATCGCCGGATAAAACGCTGGATATGCTGAAAAATAAATATGGTGCTGCGGCAATCAAGTCTTATCAAGAGAAAAATACCGTAGTTCGGGAAAAAGCTGCGGAGAATGACTTGAAAGCGTGTCAGGGTAGCGAGCGGGTGATTTACAAGTTCGGTGAGTCGGTGATGGATCAGTCGTCGGTTTCGATGACGCCCGATCAGATAAGCTTGTCGGAGTTCAGTCAGGTTATTGATTTGCCAGTGCGCAATCCCTATGAAGGGTATTGAAGGTACCGGGTGGCTGAATAAAATCCATGGGGTAATGGCCCTGGGGTGATTAACATTAAAGAACAGCACTCCGTTCGCAGAGAGGAGGAGCGCAGCTTCGTCTCGAACCGCAGCCTTCGAGACGCCGCTGATGCGGCTCCTCAGGCTGGGCGGTTAACCGCGATATTTATCGCACCTTGATGGTCCTGGTGAATCGCTTAAATCTCAACTCCCTCGTAAGGCGAGGATATCCGGTTGGTGCTGGCAACTGGCTCATCTTCACCAATCAGTATGGTTCGCAAGGAACTCAGTGATTTGGATTTTGGTGATCCCGAAAAACCTTTGGAATCAGGTTTGAATCCGGAAAAATTAGATATCAGTTTTCTGCATAATTCGTCGTTTGAAAGTGCTTTTGGAAATAGATCGTCAGTTGATTTTTCCAGTGGCGTTCTTTCGTTGCTTTTCCTGGTTATCGTATCTATCGGTTCTATCGTTTCAAGCATTAATGACGATGAACCTGATTTTTTCAATGATCTGTCTGGATCACATGAGTCCAGTGTGCTCAAGGATGAGCATGATGCTGTTGGTTTTGAGTCCAGAGAATCTCTTGAACAGGATTTTTTTTTGATTTCATTTAAAGATATTTTCATTAACATTTTATATAAATCTTCATCTGATCGTTTGGCTTTCATTGGGTGCGCGCAATCCGTTTCCCTTATTTTCTTTGGGTTAAAATGGTTGTCTTTCATAAGTACCTCAAGCAGATTGATGTGTGGTCATTATGCCATAATTTAATATGACATGCAAGATTTTTGATCTGTTCGGGTGATTTTATGTCCAGTTAAAAGTTGACTGGAGAATTTGGGCAGGGATCGCATGCATCTTCAGAGGTCTTGTTCATACCTTCATTATCACTATCACTATTACTATCTGTCATCTGTAACAAGGATGATTTCGATTTTTTCATTTCCGGTTTGGGACTGATGGCGGGTGAGGAGTCTTGTGTGGTGAAGCTGTTGATTGATGAGGTTGAAATTGAGCCAAGTGAGATTTTTGAGCCCGGGGTATATTTTTTTTTGTAAAAAGAAAGCCCTTGTAATTTTTTAGCCATCTCTTCTTCTGTCAGCCGGGGATTAGTGGGGTGTATGCAATCTGTTGAGATTTTCAGTGCTGATTTTTTGCTTGATTTTTGGTCTTCTGACGGTCTGGAGGCTTTCGGTGCATCGTAAAAAAGTGCAGCCATCTGGATGCGGTGTTCAAAAGGGGTATACATAAATAACTCAGATAGAATCAAGTTGGGGCTTTATATCATAAATGAAACTAACTTGAAACTTTTGTTTTCATAATAAAGTGTGTTCATCGCGGTTTCCATGGCATTTACCTGAAAATTCTAGTAAATTACACTGTTTTAGTTTCTCACGTCATCCCGGGCATAGTCAGGGATGTGGCGAGTGAGGACTCAGGATCACAACGAGGATTATCAGAGCCATGCTGAGTACGTTAATGAAGAGAATGTTTGGTAGCCGTAATGATCGTGTATTGCGGCGTATGGAAAAAACAGTATTGGCTATCAACGCATTTGAACCGCAGATGCAGGCGTTAACAGACGAACAACTCGGTACCAAAACCGCTGAATTCCGGGCACGTTTGACAGCAGGAGAATCGCTGGATGACTTGTTGCCAGAAGCATTTGCTGTTGTGCGTGAAGCATCTGTACGGACACTGGGATTAAGGCATTTTGACACGCAGCTTATCGGTGGTATGGTCTTGCACGAAGGCAATATTGCGGAAATGCGTACCGGTGAAGGTAAAACCCTGGTGGCGACATTGCCCGCATATCTTAATGCCATTGAAGGTGAAGGTGTTCATGTTGTGACGGTCAATGACTACCTGGCACGTCGGGACAGCCAGTGGATGCGGCCTGTATTTAATTTTCTGGGACTTGATGTCGGGGTTATTTTTCCTGATATGCCCCATGCGGACAAGCAGGCAGCATACCAGGCCGATATTTTGTATGGCACAAATAATGAATTTGGTTTTGATTACCTGCGCGACAACATGGCCTTTAGTATCCAGGACAAGGTACAGCGTGAACTGAATTTTGCAATTGTAGACGAAGTTGATTCGATCCTTATTGATGAAGCCCGTACCCCGCTGATTATTTCCGGTGCTGCGGAAGATAGTTCAGAGTTGTACATCAAGGTTAACCAGTTGATTCCTCTGTTGAAAAAGCAGGAAGAGGAAGGCGATGACGGTGATTATACGGTTGATGAGAAACAAAAGCAGGCGCATCTGACGGAAGCAGGGCATCAGCACATTGAAGAGTTGCTGATTCGGGAAAAGATGCTTGATCCCGGTGAGAGCCTGTATCATGCCAGCAATATCATGCTGATGCACCATGTGAACGCAGCCTTGCGTGCGAATGTTATGTATCATCGGGATGTGGATTATATCGTACAAAATAACCAGGTCGTGATTGTGGATGAGCATACAGGCCGCACCATGCCTGGACGTCGCTGGTCTGAAGGCTTGCATCAGGCGGTTGAAGCCAAGGAGCGGGTTGCGATTCAAAATGAAAATCAGACGCTGGCATCGATTACGTTCCAGAACTTCTTCCGGTTGTATAACAAACTGTCTGGAATGACTGGAACTG
>CAZDYY010000016.1:8651-12217 GCA_964509745.1 uncultured Legionella sp.
ATACTGAAGCATATGAATTCCAGGAGATTTATAATCTTGAAGTCGTGGTGATTCCGACCAACAAGCCCATGCGTCGCAAAGACGAAGCTGATTTGATTTATTTGACCCAGCAGGATAAATATCAGGCCATTATTGAAGACGTGCGTGATTGTGTGGCACGCAAACAACCGGTGCTGGTGGGTACAGCATCGATCGAGGCGTCAGAGTTGTTAAGTGGCATGTTGAAACAGGCGAAAATCAAGCATCAGGTCCTGAATGCCAAATTTCATGAAAAAGAAGCGCAAATTATTGCCGAGGCAGGACGGCCCGGGGCTGTGACGATTGCCACGAATATGGCAGGTCGGGGAACGGATATTGTCCTTGGTGGTAACATGGCAGCCGAGCTGGCAACATTGCCTGCCGATGCAACGGATGAACAAAAGCAGGCCGTGAAAAAGGAATGGCAGCGCCGTCATGATGATGTGCTTATCGCTGGTGGTTTGCGTATTATTGGTTCCGAACGCCATGAATCACGCCGGATCGATAATCAGCTGCGCGGACGGGCTGGTCGTCAGGGGGATGATGGCAGTACGCGGTTTTATTTATCGCTTGATGATAATTTAATGCGTATTTTTGCCTCAGAGCGGGTTGCCTCCATGATGCGTCGTTTGGGTATGCAGCCTGGTGAGCCCATTGAGCATAATCTTGTAACCAAAGCCATTGAAAATGCACAGCGAAAACTGGAAGGCCATCACTTTGATGTGCGCAAGCAATTGCTGGGGTATGACAACGTGGCCAATGAGCAACGCAAGGTGATCTATTCCCAGCGCGCAGCCATTATGGCTATGTCCGATCCGCTGGATCCTGTCGAAGCCATGCGTGATGAAGTAATGGGTGCGCTGGTTGAAGGTTATATTCCGCCACAAAGTCTGGAAGATCAGTGGGATGTTGCAGGTTTGATGCAAACCCTGACAGATGATTTTAAAATGACAGCCCCCATCCAGCAGTGGATTGATGAGGATCTTGCCATTCAGCCCGAACAAATCAGGGATCGGGTTGTGGAATTAAGCCGGTCAATTTACCATGCTAAAGTTGAGCATATCGGGCGTGAAATGTTCGCGCAATTTGAAAAATCGGTGATTTTACAAACCATGGATAATCACTGGCGCGAGCATCTTGCCGCCATGGATCATCTGCGTCAGGGGATTCATTTGCGGGGATATGCGCAAAAAGATCCAAAGCAGGAGTTTAAACG
Organism: uncultured Legionella sp.; assembly: GCA_964509745.1. Classification (GTDB taxonomy): domain Bacteria; phylum Pseudomonadota; class Gammaproteobacteria; order Legionellales; family Legionellaceae; genus DDPF01. The sequence continues at coordinate 9,886 of CAZDYY010000016.1, forward strand.
CGAAGCATTCACACTGTTTTCATCCATGCTGGATAACTTGAAATATGACATTATCAAGCTGCTGTCTTCAGTTGAAATTTCCAGCCAGGAAGACATCAATGCGGTGGAAGAGCTGCGTCGGCAGGATCAGGCGCACAAAATGCAGTTTATTCATGAGGAAGAACCATCTTTGACGGATGATGAATATAACGCAAATGTAACAACAACCTTTAAGCGTGATGAACGCAAGGTTGGACGCAATGATCCCTGTACTTGTGGATCAGGGAAAAAATATAAAAACTGCCACGGCACGCTGGTATGAGGGTAGCCGTTGCTGTAATCGTTGATCAACAGCAACGCTTTCTCATCACTCGCCGGTCTCTGCATGCTCCCTTTGGTGCCGGCCTGTGGGAATTTCCAGGTGGAAAGCTGGAGCCGCGTGAAGCCCCGCATACAGCGTTGATCCGTGAGATAAAGGAAGAGGTCGGTCTTGATGTCCACCGGTTTGATTTTCTTGGCGAGATCCATCACAGCTACCCGCAGTACAATGTGACCTTGCTGGTGTATCGTGTGACGGTGTTCACCGGTGAGGCAACTGCCCGGGAAAATCAAATGGATTTACGCTGGGTATCGCTGGACCGTTTGCAGGATTTTGAGTTCCCGGAGGCGAATTCGGACATTATTGATTTGATTACAGGGCGTCTTGTTGCTGGAGCTTTTTGATTCTTCGTCCATATGACCGGCTTCCCCTCGTCAAGCACAGGAAGCCGGTATATTTCCATCCTACCAGGCTGCTATTGCTGCATCACCAAACAATTCATGAGCCTTTTCGGCTACTTCCTGAGAGTTTAGCGCTTTGACCAGTAATTCCAGCTGTGCCTTTTTCTTGCTGTCACGGCGAATCACAATTAAATTGGCATAGGGTGAATCTTTCTGTTCGATAAACAGGGCATCTCGTGAGGGTTGCAGACCGGCCGGGATGGCAAAGGTGGTGTTGATGACGGCTGCGTCTACATCCGGGAGAATACGGGGAAGCTGCGCTGCGTCGAGTTCCTTGAAGTGGATGTGTTTCGGATTGCTGTTGATGTCCTGCAGGGTCATGCTGTCCCTGTTACTCAGGGTAATGAGGCCTGCCTTTGCCAGCAATTGCAACGCCCGCGCCTCGTTGCTGGGGTCGTTTGGAAGGGCGATGGTTGCATTGTCTGGCAAGTTCTTCAGTGATTTTATTTTGCTGGAATAAAGGCCTGTTGGATAAACAAATGTTTTGCCAATCACGTCAAAATCATACCCGTGAGCCTTGCTGGCTGCTTGCAGGTAGGGAAGATGCTGGTATATATTGGCATCCAGCGTGCCATCCCGCAGCGCTTCATTGGGTAGATTATAGTCGCTGAATTCTACAATCTTGACGGTCAAACCGTATTTGTCATGCGCAACTTTTTGTGCCACATCCACCAGTTCAGTTTCCGGCCCGGCAATGGTACCGACCACCAGGGTATTGGGATCCGGTTTACTGCAACCCGTCAGGGCGAAAACCAGCGCAAGTGCCGCACAGATACTTTTAAAAATATGCATTAAACAACTCCTTGTGAAAAATGACGCGCGAGCCTGTCGCCGCCCATTTGTAATAATTGAACAATGAACACCAGAATCGCAACCGTCGTCAGCATAACGACAGGATCAAAACGCTGGTAACCATACCGGATGGCCAAATCTCCCAGTCCGCCACCGCCAACGGTACCCGCCATGGCTGAGTAGTTGACCAGTGTTATGGTTGTTACAGTGACCGCATGAATCAATGCCGGACGTGCCTCGGGCAATAAAATATAGCGTACCATTTGCCAGGTGTTTGCACCCATGGAAAACCCTGCTTCAATCAAGCCCGCAGGCAGGCTCTGGTAAACATTGTCAACAAGACGCGCGAAAAAGGGCGCTGCCCCGATGGTTAATGGCACCATGGCAGCATGCGTACCAATGGATGTTCCCACCAGCAAACGAGTAAACGGGATAATAGCCACCAGTAAAATAATAAATGGAATCGAGCGACTGATATTGATAAACCCGGCAATCAGACGATTGATCTATGGGTGTGGTTTTACTTTCGCACTGGTAAACAGCAATGTGCCCATTGGCAAGCCGAGCAATACCGCAAACAGTGTACTGATCAATACCATATACAGGGTTTCGCCCGTGGCTATCAGCAGGTCATACAGCATGGTCTGTGACATATCCCAGAATCTCCACAGTTAGATTTGATTGTTCGCAACGTTTGATGAATGCATCCAGCATGGTTTGTGAGGCATTTAATTCAACGATCAGAACGCCACAGGCAACACCATCAATTCGATCGACGTTG
>CAZDYY010000017.1:0-11999 GCA_964509745.1 uncultured Legionella sp.
TTTTATCGACTGTTCAAGATATTTTTATTGTCACGCGGCTTTGCCGCAAGGACACTAATACGGACAAGCTTGTTAACCCAAAAAATCAGCTTCCTTTTTATGATAATATTCCTGTTTCAGTATTCATAGACCCGCAATATCACACCCTCGAGCCGAATCAATTTGCAGGATTTACAGGCCACGATATGATGTATCTGAGGATGATGATTAAATCCATTAATGAATTGCCCGAGGTACCAGAAAACGCTCATATTCGATCCGTCCTTGTCAGCCGTAATCTCGAACAAGCCGTTTCCTTTTATCATGCCGAATCAAACGGACAAGTTTTATTGCTTGATCCTTCCGCATTGCAATTACCAATAATAGAACGCCGCACTTTAATTTTAAGAGCGATTTCCAGTTCAATGCTGGATTTCAATACCCTGTCTCTGTCACGCACAGAAGAAATAGCTGCTGCCCTGGCGATAAGTACAGCATTTGGTATGTTCTGCAATAATATCCTGGCTGAATTTTTATTTGATTTGGCCAAACAAAACCAGAAAAATGATAATCTGGTCTTTCTTGCTGTGATGACCTGCGCGATTGTGTTGTATGGCCTTGTTTCCTCAAAACAGCAGAATCATAGAAATCAGGCGACTCAACACCTGTTCAGATTATTCCCTAACGAGGAATTGGCAGCTATCCAGCAAGACCGGGGGCAGAATAGATTGTTGCAGCACATTGCTGGCAATATTATCGCTCCCGCTCTACGGCAGTTTTAAATTTTTCCCGGATAATCCATCTGTCTCCATTGTGTTTGGTCGCTTCTGGCGACCATCCCGTCAAACCATCCGCTCCCAGGCAGTTAACCCCTCAATCTGCGTCCCTTCGTCTGTTCGAATCAAATGAACCGGCTTATTTCCGGACAGACCGCCTATGATGCTTGCCAGTTCCCTTGAATGGGTCGTGACCCACATTTGTGAATATTTCCCTGCAGTTACGATTAATTCAGCCAGCGGCTCCATTAACTCCGGATGCAGGCTTGTTTCCGGTTCATTCAGGGCAAGCAGCGTTGCCGGCCGGGGACTTAATAACGCAGCAATCAAACATAAATACCGCAATGTTCCATCAGACAGTTCACGCGCGTCCAGTGGTCGCATGATGCCCGGCATTTGCAACTGGATTTCAAACCGCGTCCGGTCATCGGTTTTGATGATGAGCCTTGAACCCGGAAAGGCTCTATCCACCGCTTCAGCCAGTAATTCATCGTTGCCAATTTCAATGATGGTTTGCAAGGCGGCAGCAAGGTTACGTCCATCATTTGCCAGAACTTCTGTACGGGTGCCTATCTGGGGACTTCGGATGGGAGAGTCCGGATCGGTGCGGAAATGATGGTAAAACCGCCATTTTTTAATTTCCTGGCTTAATGCGAATAACTCCGGGTACAAATGAGGGTCCTGTATTTGTGCCAATATAGATTCTGATTGGGACAAACCAGCCGGATAAGTAATACGTTTGCCATCCTGATTGCTAATCCAGGCGCTTCCGCCCTCGCGCTCAATTAATGTATTGCCTGGCCGCCGGGCTTCTCCAAACCAGACATACTCGGTTTTAATTTCCGGATCCAGTGCAAACATGGACATGGAAGGCCTGGGTAATCCGCAGGAGATTTCATAATTAAAGTCATCGGTTTGAATACTTAATATCAACCGACTGGACGATTTGGACTGTGTGGTTTGCTTTTTCTTCCCGGCCCATAACACAGACGGCATGCCACCTTCCAGGGCCAGGGTTTCTGCCAGCTCACCGTTAACAGCTCTGGCAATCAAATGGATAGATTGATACAAATTACTTTTGCCACAGCCATTTGAACCGACAACAACATTGATATCATCCAGTGATAAACGTACATTTTGAACAGAGCGATACCCCTGGATGGAGAGTGATTTGATGGCCATTATTTATTCCCGATATCAAGACTGGTATTTAAGTACAAAAGATAAGTATTGTAACATGTGAGAATCACACGCACACGGCAAACCCGATCAACATGCTGGATAACCTGGACATCAGGACGAACCAGGGCCGGGTATTCCAAACCGGAAATACAGAAAATGCTGAACATTCAGGCCGGAACATAATGATCAATAAAGAAAAATGGGGCAGGTTGGCAGAGCGAATGGCGAAGCTTCATATTCATGAAGTGGAACTGATCGAAAAATTTATTCTGGGCAGTGGCAGGGGTGGGCAGAAACTGCATAAAACTGCTTCAACTGTGTACCTGAAACACCTGCCGTCTGGCCTGGAAATCAAATGCCAGTACTCCAGAAGTCGTGATGATAATCGTTATTTTGCACGGGAGCGGCTTTGCGATAAATTGCAGTCAACCCTCAGTGATGAAAAAACCAGAGAACAGCAACGGGTTGAAAAAATAAAACGTCAAAAGAAGCGCCGATCCAGACGCACAAAGCAAAAAATGCTGGACGAAAAATCAAGACAGGGACAACTGAAGCGATTGAGGAAAAAACCGCTTTCTTTTGAATAAGCGGACTTAACACGGCGATTGCATTTAAATGCCCATGATACGATCACTGAATCCGAGCCGCGACCGTTAGGAAGCGGAAATATTAATAAGCATGGCCTGCCAATAACGGTATTTCTGAACAAAAGCTGAATATTCAATACAGCTGTCTAACTTTTCCGCTCCCTAACGGTCGCGGCTCGAATTTCCTGAGGACTTCGTTGCCTGTATCGCTTATATTAGATACTATGATTAACTGAAGACGCACAGGGTGCAGACTGGATTCTATGGAGCCAGCCATTGAACAAAACAGGTCCATAATCAAGGGCGCGCTTCAGGGAGCAAGCATGCATTATCAACAGGCAGGCGAAGCCGATTATCAGGGCATCCTGGATTTACAAAAAAGAAATTTTGTTGATAACCTGTCTGAACTGGAAAAACAAAGCGGGTTTCTTAGTGTGGCGTTTACCAGAGAGCAGTTTGCCATCATGAACCAGCAAACCGGTATTATCGTTTGTAAAGACAGCGATAATGTGTGTGGGTACCTGTGTACCTCCTTGCCTGAATTCAATAAATCGTTTGCACTGACAGCCGCCATGCTGGATTTATATTCAAAACTCAGCTTTAAAAATCAATTACTCGCCAGTTATCCATCGGTCATCGTGGGCCCCTGGTGTATTGCACAAGACCACAGAGGCCTGGGAATATTTGAGAAGATGTGGTCTTGTATGAATAACATACTGCCAAAGAATATCGATTTGATGACGACCTGTATTTCAACGAAAAATCCGGCGTCATTTTATGCCGCGCAAAAAGTTGGGATGAAAGCAATCTCGACATTTGAGTTTAATCAAAAAGAATTTTATATTCTTGTCAGACAACGGCCCTTGACAGGAATTAAACCTGGCAAATGAAAGCAACAACGAACGCATGGATATAGACAGGCCAGGTATTCCATCGACAGGCTCTGATTGTAATTTTTATTTTAAATAAACCCATTGACCCTATAGTTGCTATATACCTTATCGTTTAAAACAAGGAGGTAACCGATGACCCAGTGGTTCGTAAAAGACTTGAGCAAATTAACCGGCGTATCGGTGCAAACACTGCATCACTATGACCGGATTGATTTACTGAAACCATCTTTAAGAATGACGAATGGCTATCGTGTTTACTCCGAAAAGGATTTATTGCTGTTACAACAGATTATTGCCCTGAAATTTTTTGGCTTTGAACTTGCACAAATCAAGGCATTGCTGCAAGGCAATGCGGGAGCTGTGGAGAATTTTTCTGCACAGGTCCGGTTTCTGGAACAAAAGGCCCAAACGTTGCTTGAGGCAAGCAGCGCCCTGAAAGGCATTATTTCTGAAGTGAAAGACGATAAATCCGTTCCGTGGAAAACCATTATTCAACTAATTGAGGTATATCGTATGACACAACGACTCGAACAATCCTGGATTAAGGAAATCTTCACTCCGGAAGAATTAAAACAATATGCAGCATTTGAAACAGAAGTGCGGCCGGAACAGAAGACCGCCTTCAAGAAAAGCTGGTCCAGCCTGGTGAAGGAAATTGAAAAAAATATCGGCCACGATCCGGCATCAGAAACCGGCATTCATTTGGGCAAAAAATGCATGCAACTGATCAATGATTTGTACGGCAAGAAGTACGCTCACCTGAGAACAAAAAAGTTTGAACAGGGGTATGCGGAAGGAAAAGGTCAGGATGAGATTGAACTAACGCCTGAAATCAATACCTGGCTGGAAAAAGCGCTGGATGCTTACTGGCGGGATCGACTCTATGCCATTCTGGATCAAGTCGGCCAGACATCTTCTTCCGGGGTGCTAAAGCTCTGGAACGAAGCGATGGATGAGATGTTTGGTGAAGACTCGGAACGCAAGAACGCTGTCCGTGAAGCAGCGTTGTCAGACGACAAGGTAAGCGCCAGAGCCCGTGAGTGGTTAAAAACCCAGGTAAAACAGTAGTCCGGATGTCCTCCTGTCATCCCCGCCTGACCGCGGGGGTGACCCATTATTATTACACCCCTGCTAACCATCCAACAGGAAAAGTCTGTAAATTGCTGCTACGCTTTATATTCAACCGGGTCACTTTACAGGAGTAAGCAATGAAAATATCACACGGACTGTTCCCTGCCCTGCTTTGCATGTCGTTAACACCATCATTTTCTGCTACAGTCACAACGGACTCGAAAACTTATAAAAACCTGCAAACCATCCAGGCGGAAGCCTCGCCTGCCACGGTTCTGTTAAAATTAAAAGCCGGAAATGAACGTTATGTTTCCAGGCAATCCAAACCACAGGACTATCGCAGCCAATCCAGATATGCGGCCATACAGGGTCAATTTCCGGTTGCATATATCCTGAGCTGCATGGATTCCCGCAGTATTCCGGAGGTGATCTTTAATCAAAGCGCCGGCAGTCTGTTTGTAAACCGTGTAGCAGGCAATGTGATCGACAAAAACATGCTCGCCAGCATAGAATATGCCGCATCTGTTGGGACCCGTTTATTTGTCATCATGGGCCACACCCGTTGCGGAGCAATTGAGGCCAGCTGCATTGGCAAAGGCTTTGGCAATATTGATTACCTGATTAGTGAAATCAAACCAGCCGTTGATACAGTCATGAAGGACAAGGCAAACCGCTGTTCGGATGAACATGTGATCACAGACATTGCCAAAGCAAATGTTATGGGGATGATCGAAAAAACCAGACAGGAAAGCCCCTGGCTTGCAGAAAAAATTGCCAGTGGACAAATCGAGCTGGTGGGTGCCATGCATGATATCGAAACCGGCAAGGTCACTTTTTTCAAATAAGACGCCAATCCTGAAAGACATCAAGTCAATTTGTACGGAAAATTTTCCAGCCAGATTGACTTGAACTTGTCTTGATAATCCAGTAGCGTGATATGACTAAAAACAGCTGGCTGGATAAATATGAAAAAAATCTTTGCAAGTCTTCTGCTGGTAACCAGTACATTAACCTTCGCCGGTTCAGGTTATCTTTTTAATGTCATCACCTCAGGATCAACCTTGCAGGTGACAACCACTATTCCCAATCATACTTATCCAACAGCCGGGCTCCGGATAAACACGCCGGGCTTTTCCATCGCCAGCCAGTCCGGATGCACACCGGGTCAAAACGGCTACTGCCTGTTTCCTGTCAATAACCAGACACCGGCATCCATCCAGTTTTCCGGACCTGCCACCGGATTCAATCTGAATTTATGCCTGAACGGTCAGGCTGCTTTGTCCTGTCAAAATTTCCAGATAGGGAGTGAACGATTTGCCTACATACCGAACTTCAACAATGACACCCTGTCTGTTTGCAATGTCAATTCCGCTACAGGGTTATTCAGTGGATGCCATTCAACCGGCTCCGGATTTTCTGCACCGTCCGATATTATTTTTAATCCGGCAGGCACCTTTGCCTACATTACCAATTATCATGGGGATAATGTCTCGGTTTGCGAGGTTAATTCCGGCACGGGAGAATTAAGCAACTGCGCCATCGCAGGGACGTTTGGCAGCGGTAGTCCACAGGGTATGGCATTGAATCCGGCGGGAACCATCGCATACGTTGTACTGGAATGCACCAGTGAAATCGCGACCTGCCGGGTCAATCAAACCAGCGGTGCACTGACGGATTGCGTGACAACCTCGCCGGACGCGCTCAATATGCCCAGCGATATTGTCCTGAATTCAGCCGGCACCAGAGCATATATCCCCAATCGAGGCGACGATACCGTGTCATTATGTACAATCGATCAAATCACCGGGTTAATCAATCAGTGCACAAATACCGGCACAAACTTTTCCTCCCCGCAAGGCGTCAGCCTGAATGCCAATGGCACGTTACTGTATGTTGGCAACGACGGGGACAATGCTGTCACCTGGTGCATGATCAATAAAAATGATGGAACGCTGGCTGATTGCAAATTAACCGGAGGTAATTTTGACGGGTTTGGCAATATTATCCTGAATTCGAAAAATACCTACGCATATGTCCCCAATTCAGGGTCGGATACTGTGTCAGTCTGCCAGGTCAATGCAGGCAGCGGCGCCCTGAATACTCCATGTGCTGATTCAGGCGGCACAGGATTTAGCGGACCTGCGTCGGTCATGCTGCATTAACAAAGCCTGTTTCAGCATGTACGCATTGATTTGTAATAGCAATAAATCATCCGGGGTTGTCCTTGCTTCAATGTACTGCTGAAAGGGCAACCCGACAAACTGCTTGCTGAACAAACCCTGACGGTAATAATCCCTGCATTTTTGCATGGTATCAGGCACCACGGCCCCGCCCTTGGTACTAAAATGCATATGCCGGATATGTTGCAACAGATAATCTTGCACCATACAGCGCATGCGGCCATTTTTACATTTCTGCTCAAACGGCAACGAAAAACAAAACTCAATCAAGGGCGGATACAGCAGCGGATAAACATAGGAAAACCCCATGGATCTGGCAACAACCGCGCTATATTCCAGTCGCATTCTATTCTCATGACAGAGTTTACCCTGCAAAAGATCGGCTTCATATGCATACAACGCTTCAGGAGAAGAAGACAGCAGCGAAGCGGGAAACAGCAGCGAAACACAATCATCACCGCCAAATCCGGAGATCAGTTGTTTAAAACCCTTGTCCACCACAGCCTGGTGCAGATTATTGGCAAGAATACAGTTCAGGTTTGGCGCAGGGCCACTTAAGATATTGGCGAAATGCTGAAATACCGCAACCGGATCAAAGCTGTCTGCATTAACCGCAACATGCCTGTCTGACCAACCAAATTGCTCCAGAATGCTGCTGACATTCATATCCTCATGCGTGGCCTGCCTTGAAGCAGGCGGGACATGCGTAAATAACTCCGGTTCAAGTCCTCTGTTTCGACAGGCAACAAACAACATGGTTGAATCCATGCCACCACTGAATTCTGCAGCAAGATGTCGTTCATGTTGAATAGTGACCTGCAAGGCTTCGTCCAGCAGCATTGTAAAATGCTCAAGGTACTCTCGCTCATCCGCATAATGCAGTTTGGGTTTTTCTGGATCCGGTTTCCAGAAAGGTATTTCATATTTTTCCGATGGCATTATATAAAGATGATGCCCCGGTGTTACCCGAAATATGCCTTCATAATACGTTTCAGTCACAAAAGGCGGATCATCGAGTGGGTCATCAGCAGGAAATCGCAGGAAACAATCACGGATCAAATGTCGGGTTAGCGCCGGCGTTTGCGGCAAATATTGCAGAATATCGCCAATTGTTGAACCGAAAATCAAGCGTTGATTCCGGTAATAATAATAAAACGGCTCCTGACCAAAATGATCACGCGCAGCGACAATAGCCTGCGTACGTTGATCAATTTGCAACCAGGCAAACGGCAAATACAACTGCTCATTTGCCCGAACATCATTTCCAATGAAATAACGAATGACTGGCCCCTCATCCACACGCGTCCAGTCACTGGCATTAACAATCTCTACAACATCCATACAAGCTGTTCATCAGCCCCCATTTTTGGACTGATGCTGGCTCATATAACGGACTGCATCCGACAATGCCGATACAGAACAGTCTTTATTCGGCACATCCGCTTCATGACATAATCCACTGTGCGGCATCTGTTTTTTTCCATGAATAACGTTTTTTAACAAATAATCCATTGGCGTCGGGAATTGAGACGGATGAAGTGTGGATTCCCTGGCTGCCTGCGCAAAGCGAATATCCCATGCTTTTTTATCAAATGCAGCAGGGGCTCCGATTGCCTTTGCTGCATCCGGTGCATGGCAGGTTTGGCATACCGTCTTGTATAGCGATTTTCCAGGAGAACCGGCAAACACCAGAGAACTGATTGTCGCCATGAGCATCACTGCCGGGAGTTTTTTCATCTTCAATTCCATTTTGTGCTCCAGTTAAATTCAAATTAACTTGTCCAGATCTTTTTTTATAGCTTTAAATGATGCCGTTGGCAAATAGCGACGCAACACCCGGCCATCCTTGTCCACCAGAATTTTGGAAAAATTCCAGGGAATCAGTTTCAACGGTTTTTTTTCAATATGTTTTGCAAGGTAGGCATACAACGGCGCCCGCCTGGCGCCATTGACATCAATTTTTGCATACATGGGAAACGTCACAAGAAAACAACGTTCAGCAAAGTCTTTAATCTCCTCATTGCTGCCAGGTTCCTGATGCAGAAACTGATCGCAGGGAAAACCAAGAACCGTAAGGCCGCGCTCTTTATATTCAAGATATAACGCTTCCAGCTCGGCATACTGGGGAGTAAACCCGCAACGACTGGCCACATTGACGATCAACAGAACACGTTCCTCAAACGGCTTGAGCGTGGTTTCCTTGCCATCAATGGTTGTCACTGGAATATCATAAAGTGTTGTCATGAGTTAATTCCATTCTGTTGCAACAGCGCATCCACCGTTGCCATTCGACCACGAAACGCCACATAAGTATCACAAGCCTTGCGCGAGCCCCCGGTTTCGAGTATGCAATGTAAAAAATCACGCCCTGTTTGCGGGTTAAACACCCCTTCTTCCTCAAAGCGGGCAAATGCATCACTGGATAAAACCTCAGCCCACTTGTAACTATAATAGCCTGCAGCATAGCCTCCGCCAAAGATATGCGTAAAACTGTGCTGAAAACGGTTACATGGATCAATTGGCACAACCGATGTTTGTTTACGCACATCCGCCAGAACAGACGCAATCAATGCGGGTTTTTCAGGAGCATATTCCTGATGAATCCGGAAATCAAACAGCGAAAACTCCAGTTGCCGCATCATCGCCATGGCCGATTGAAAATTCTTGACTGCCAGTAACTTGTTAAATAAATCCACTGGCAACGGCTCCCCTGTATCGACATGAGCCGTCAATAATTGCAACGCCCGCTCATCCCAGCACCAGTTTTCAAAAAACTGGCTGGGAAGTTCTACCGCATCCCATTCAACGCCATTAATCCCTGATGCAGCCAGATAATCCACCTGAGTGAAGACATGTTGCAGGCAATGACCAAATTCATGGAATAAGGTCAACACTTCATCATGAGACAGCAACGCCGGTTTTTTCCCAACGGCTTTGGCGAAATTACAACTCACGGTAGCAATCGGCAATTGCACCGAGCCATCCAGAAGCTTGCGCCTGCCCTGGCAGGAATCCATCCATGCGCCGCCCCGTTTATGTGGACGGGCAAACAAATCGACATAAACATATCCACGCACATTCCCGTCACTATCCAGAACCCGGTAACAGGTCACATCGGGATGCCAGGTCTCAACATCTTTCACGGTTGCAAACGTCATTCCATACAAGGTATTGATGATGCTGAACATACCCTCCATCACTTTATCCAGCGGAAAATAAGGCCGCAACAGTTCCGGTGAAATGGCATGATGGGCCTGCATTTTTTTCTCGGACAGATAAGCAATATCCCATGGTGCAAGTTTACCTTGCCCTGTACTGTCCTGTGCGAAATCCTGCAATTGTTTAAATTCAAGCTTCGCCTGGGCATGGGCCCGCCGGGTCAAGTCCAGTAAAAAGTTCAGCACATCCCCGGTTGAATCAGCCATTTTGGTGGCAAGAGATAATTCAGCATAATTGGCAAACCCCAGCAATCTGGCCTTTTCATGCCGCAACGACAGCATTTCCTCCATCACATGCGTATTGTCCCATTTTCCAGCGAAAGGTCCCTGATCGGACGCACGTGTGACAAATGCCTTGTATATTTCCTCACGCAATGAACGGTCTTCTGCATACGTCACCACCGCTTGAAAACAGGGATACTCCAGCGTTAGCATCCAGCCAGGCAAGCCTTTTTCTTCTGCCAGTTCCCTGGCAGCATGCATCGCATGCTCAGGCAATCCCGTCAGCCGACCAGCATCCGTTATATGCAATTTCCATGCGTGCGCTGCATCAAGGACATTGTTTTCAAACTGGTTGGACAACTCGGACAACCTTGCTGAAATTGTCTCAAAGCGCTGTTTATCTGTAGCAGACAGGGCAACACCGGATAATGAAAAATCACGCAGTGCATCATCGACAATTTTGCACTGGGTCTTGTCAAGCTTGCTTTTATCCAGCGATTTAACCGCCGCATACAGTACCTGATTATGCCCAATGGCTGAATCGTAAGCAGACAAGTGCGGCAGGCAGGCTTCATAGCACTCACGCAGGGCCGGTGAGTTCATCACAGCGTGCATGTGGGATAATGGCGACCAGAAACGCTCCAGCTCATCATCCATGTCATCCAGGGGACGCATGAGATTGTCCCATGTGAACGTTTGATTGTTCTGCAGCAATGTGGCTATTTTTTCAAGATTGCCTGACAACATTTTGCTTAATCGATCAGCAAATGTTGTGGTATCAATATGGGTAAAATCAGGTAACACAGTGGTCGACATGTTTTTCTCGTTGATAAGCAGAAAAACATTATACCCCTGGTGAATGATGATCTGAAGTCATACCCGGCGAATCTTCCTGGCCGGACATTTCCTCATTTAATCCTTCAGTATTGATTGACAGACTGGCTGGCGCTGAAATATCGTCCTCACCCGATGGAATGAAAAAAGTAACCCGGCCAAAAACGGTGGAAGTAACGGAACGAACAACAATATTGTCTTGTTCCTCGAATCGCACTACCGACACCTGTTCTACTTCGCTTGCCGAACCGTCACCAGAAGAAAGATGAGACAACGCACGAGGCCGGATGGCGTTCGGCACAATCACTTCCTGGAGTTGGGGGACATATCCCGAAGGCAGGCCTCTGGCAAGGATAGCATCCAGTTCGCCGGATTCCGGTGGATTAAAATACCAGCGACATTCAAAGTTAACGATCGTCATCAACACCGCCAGAATCGCACCGATTACCGGCAGCCAGGGCGAAATGGCAACCATGACCGGTAAAGCGAGACTCACTGCAACCAGCAATACAAATGCATTGGCAAATGCCAGCCTGAGTATATTTTTTTCCCCGCGAATACCCTTTTGCAAATGCGGGAAAAACTCATCACCAATTTCACTTCCAAGCAGCTGGTACTGTTCTTCAAGTTTGTTTAACCGATCAAACTCAAACCAGGCACGCACCCCCGCAATAATCACATCATAAAACTGCATGCCAACGGTTAGAAAAATAGCACTTGACAACCATGCGCCGGTAAAAAGCAAGTAGATGCTCAATCCTGCAAGAGCCCAGCCAATATCATTCATGATCTGGGGCCACAGGCGAGACCACTGCGCTTTAAGGCGGGTCCGGTGATCAAGTTCGTTACTGCGGCTTTTATTGGGATCAGGATAATAAGCGTAATAATAAAGGGTATACAGGTTATCCCCGAGCCTTGGCAGGAAAAAAATCGCGGCCACTATCGTAAGAAACGGGGCAACATAACCGTCAGCCCAGAGCACCCAGCTGCTGTACTCTTTAAAATCCTTGAGCACAGGCACCAGAAAAACACCAACCCTTCGCTCGCGGGCCATATA